>NZ_QOBB01000457.1:0-4484 GCF_024704855.1 Burkholderia sp. HAN2018
AACCACTTCTTCTATTGCAACAGCGGCTCGGAAGGCAACGACACCGTGCTGCGCCTCGTGCACCAGTACTGGCGCGTGCAGGGCCAGCCGCAGAAGAAGTACGTGATCTCGCGCAAGAACGGCTACCACGGCTCGACGATCGCCGGCGGCACGCTCGGCGGGATGGGCTACATGCACGAGCAGATGCCGTCGAAGGTCGAGCACATCGTGCACATCGACCAGCCGTATTTCTTCGGCGAGGCGGCGGCCGGCGAAACGCCGGAAGCGTTCGGCCTGGCCCGCGCGCAGCAGCTCGAGGCGAAGATCCTCGAACTCGGCGCGGAAAACGTCGCGGCGTTCATCGGCGAGCCGTTCCAGGGCGCGGGCGGCGTGATCTTCCCGCCGTCGACGTACTGGCCGGAAATCCAGCGGATCTGCCGCAAGTACGACATCCTGCTCGTTGCCGACGAAGTGATCGGCGGCTTCGGGCGCACCGGCGAATGGTTCGCGCACCAGCACTTCGGCTTCGAGCCGGACCTGATCACGATGGCCAAGGGCCTCACGTCGGGCTACGTGCCGATGGGCGCTGTCGGCATTCACGAGCGCGTGGCGCGGCCGATCATCGACAACGGCGAATTCAACCACGGCCTCACGTACTCGGGCCACCCGGTGGCGGCAGCCGTCGCGGTCGCGAACCTGAAGCTGCTGCGCGACGAAGGGATCGTCGAGCGCGTGAAGAACGACACGGGCCCGTACTTCCAGGCGCTGATGCGCGAGACCTTCGCGCGTCACCCGATCGTCGGCGAAGTGCACGGCCACGGCCTCGTCGCGAGCCTTCAGCTCGCCGAGGCGCCGGCCGAACGCCGTCGCTTCGCGAACGGCGGCGACGTCGGCACGATCTGCCGCGACTTCTGCTTCAACGGCAACCTGATCATGCGTGCGACCGGCGACCGGATGCTGCTGTCGCCGCCGCTCGTGATCTCGCGTCAGGAAATCGATGAACTCGTATCGAAGGCGAAAAAAGCAGTCGATGCAACCGCCCAGCAACTGGGTATTTCGTAACGGTTTTGCCTACAGGCGTGCGGCGGGCGCCGCACGCCGCCATAACCAGGGGAATTCCACCATGCGTGCCTGCTTTCTTCGCCAAGCCTGTTCCGTTGCCGCCCTTGCCGCCGCGGCCGCGTTTACGTCGGTCGCCAGCCCGTCGGCGCATGCCGAGGACCTGAACGTCTACAACTGGTCCGACTACATCGCACCGGACACGATCCCGAACTTCCAGAAGCAGACGGGTATCCACGTCAAGTACGACAACTATGACAGCGACGACACGCTTCAGGCGAAGCTGCTTGCCGGCAGTTCGGGTTACGACATCGTCGTGCCGACGTCGAACTACATGGCCAAGCAGATCCAGGCCGGCGTGTACCAGAAGCTCGACAAGTCGAAGCTGCCGAACCTCGCGAACCTCGACCCGCTGCTGATGAAGATGATCTCGGACGCCGATCCGGGCAACCAGTACGGCGTGCCCTGGGCCTACGGCACGGACGGCATCGGCTACAACGCGCAGGCGGTGAAGAAGGCACTCGGCGACAAGGCGCCGGTCGACAGCTGGGCGCTGGTGTTCGACCCGGCCAACATGGAAAAGCTGAAGAGCTGCGGCGTGTCGTTCCTCGACCAGGCCGTCGACGTGTTCGCCGCGACGCTGCAATACATGGGCAAGAACCCGAACAGCACCAACCCCGGCGACTACCAGGCCGCGTTCGAAGTCCTGAAGAAAGTCCGCCCGTACATCACCCAGTTCAACTCGTCCGGCTACATCAACGACCTCGCGAACAACGACGTGTGCGTCGTGCTCGGCTGGTCGGGCGACGTCGGCATCGCGCACCGCCGCTCGGCCGAAGCGAAGCGCTCGTACGACATCAAGTTCTCGAATCCGAAGGAAGGCGGCCTGCTGTGGTTCGACGTGATGGTGATCCCGAAGGATGCACCGCACCCCGAGGCCGCCCTGAAGTGGATCAACTACGTGTCCGATCCGAAGGTCAACGCGGCGATCACCAACACGGTGTTCTACCCGACCGCGAACAAGGCCGCGCACCAGTTCGTCACGCCGGCCGTCGCGCAGGACCCGACCGTCTACCCGCCCGAAGACGTGCTGAAGAAGATGGTGCTGATGAAGCCGATGCCGGCCGACATCCTGCGCCTCGAGAACCGTCTGTGGGCCCAGCTGAAGACGGGCCACTGATCGCGAAGCATTCCGGCGGCGCAGGCATCGCTTCACGCCTGCCCGCCTGAGATCCGCGGACCTCCATCCGCCCGCGCGCGCCGCGCGCACTGTTCCATCCGGCACGAGCCGTTGTCCGTGAGTCGCATAACGCGCCTCGCGCGGGGACGCTCACGCCTGCAATCCGTGAAGAACGAATGGTGAATCCCATGCAATCGATACCCTCTTCCGCTGCTGCACGACAGACCCAACCGGCCCCCGCGGCCCGTACGCAAAACGACGCCTTCGTGCGCATCGAAAACGTCGTGAAGAAATTCGGCGACAGCACGGCCGTCGACAACGTGAACCTGACGATCGCGAAGAACGAGCTGTTCGCGCTGCTCGGCAGCTCGGGCTGCGGCAAGTCGACGCTGCTGCGCATGCTTGCCGGGCTCGAGACGGCGACCTCCGGCAAGATCTTCGTCGACGGCGAGGACCTCGCGTCGCTGCCGCCGTACCGCCGCCCGGTCAACATGATGTTCCAGTCGTACGCGCTGTTCCCGCACATGACGGTCGAATCGAACGTCGCGTTCGGCCTGAAGCAGGAAGGCACGCCGAAGAACGAGATCCGGGAACGCGTGGCCGACGCGCTCGCGCTCGTGCAGATGAGCAAGTACGCGAAGCGCAAGCCGCATCAGCTTTCCGGCGGCCAGCAGCAGCGCGTCGCGCTGGCCCGTTCGCTGGTCAAGCGCCCGAAGCTGCTGCTGCTCGACGAGCCGATGTCCGCGCTCGACAAGAAGATCCGCCAGAAGACCCAGCTCGAACTCGTGAACATCATCGAGAAGGTCGACGTGACCTGCGTGATGGTCACGCACGACCAGGAAGAAGCGATGACGATGGCGAGCCGCCTCGCGGTGATGAGCGAAGGCAAGATCGTGCAGATCGGCTCGCCCGGCGAAGTCTACGAATACCCGAACAGCCGTTTCTCGGCCGAATTCATCGGCTCGACCAACCTGTTCGAAGGACGCGTGGTCGAGGACGAACCCGACCACATCTTCGTCGAGAGCGACGACCTCGAGGCGCGCATGTACGTGAGCCACGGCGTGACGGGCCCGCTCGGCATGCCGGTCGGCATCTCGGTGCGCCCGGAGCGCGTGCACGTGTCGCGCGAGAAGCCGGGCTCGAAACACAACTGGGCGCGCGGCGTCGTGACCGACATCGCGTACATGGGCAGCTACTCGCTGTACCACGTGCGCCTGCCGAGCGGCAAGACGGTGGTGTCGAACCTGTCGAGCTCGCACCTGATGAACGACAACGCGCCGGCGTGGAACGACGACGTGTTCGTGTCGTGGTCGCCGGCCAGCGGCGTCGTGCTGACGCAGTGAGGAGGCCACGATGAGAACCTCCGCTTCCACTTCGTCCGCGCCGGTGTCTGCCGGCGCCGCGAGCACCGGCGCCGGCCGCGCGCGCCCGGGCCGCTTCTCCGTGCTGTCGCGCTTCCTGCCGTCGGGCCGCAGCGTCGCTATCGGCGTGCCGTTCGTGTGGCTCGCGGTCTTTTTCGCGCTGCCGTTCGTGCTGGTGCTGAAGATCAGCTTCGCCGACCAGGTGATGGGCATCCCGCCGTACACGTCGCTCGTCGAGATCAAGGATGGCGTCGTGCACTTCGCGTTGCAGCTGTCGCACTACGCGTTCCTGCTGCAGGACGACCTGTACATCGCGACCTACCTCAGCTCGCTGAAGATGGCCGCCGTGTCGACCGTGCTGTGCCTGCTGATCGGCTATCCGATGGCGTACTACATCGCGCGCTCGGAACCGAACCGCCGCAACGTGCTGATGATGGCCGTGATGCTGCCGTTCTGGACGTCGTTCCTGATCCGCGTGTACGCATGGATCGGGATCCTGAAGGACGACGGCCTCCTGAACCACACGCTGATCGCGCTGGGCATCATCCACACGCCGCTGCGCCTCTATCACAGCGACGCGGGCGTCTACATCGGGATGGTCTATTCGTACCTGCCGTTCATGGTGATGCCGCTGTACGCGCACCTCGTGAAGATGGACCTCACGCTGCTCGAGGCCGCGTACGACCTCGGCGCGAAGCCGTGGGTCGCGTTCACGCGCATCACGCTGCCGCTGTCGAAGAACGGGATCATCGCCGGCAGTCTGCTGGTGTTCATCCCGGCGGTGGGCGAGTACGTGATTCCGGAACTGCTGGGCGGCGCCGACACGCTGATGATCGGGCGCGTGATGTGGGATGAATTCTTCAACAACATGGACTGGCCGATGGCGTCCGCGGTGACGGTCGCGA
>NZ_QOBB01000458.1:0-2309 GCF_024704855.1 Burkholderia sp. HAN2018
CGCCCGGCCGGCCCGTGGCTCGTCGCGCTGCCGCTCGTGCTCGCCGCGTGGGAAATCGTCACCGCGAAAACCGGCTGGCTGCCGACGCCGTTCTTCGCGCCGCCGCAGGCACTGATCGAGGTCTACGTCGACGACTGGCCGCGCCTGCTCGGCAGCGCCGGCAACACGCTGAAGCTGCTCGCGCTCGGCTTTGCCTACGGCGTCGCGGTCGGTTTCGCGGTCGGCGTGTCGATCGGCTGGTCGCGCCGGATCGGCTACTGGGTGCATCCGGTGCTGCGCGTGCTCGGCCCCGTGCCGGCCACCGCGCTGTTGCCACTCACGTTCTACTTCTTCCCGTCGAGCTATTCCGCCGCCGCGTTCCTGATCGCGCTCGCCACCGGCTTCCCGGTCGCGGTGCTGACGTGGTCGGGCGTCGCGAGCGTCAACAAGCAGTATTACGACGTCGCGCGCACGCTCGGCGCGAACGCGCGCTTCCTCGTGCTGCGCGTCGCGATTCCGGCCGCGCTGCCGCACGTGTTCGTCGGCATCTTCATGGGGCTGAGCGCGTCGTTCACGGTGCTGGTCGTCGCCGAGATGATGGGCGTCAAGTCCGGGCTCGGCTGGTACCTGAGCTGGGCGCAGGGCTGGGCATCGTACGTGAACATGTATGCGGCGCTGATCGTGATGGCGCTGCTGTTTTCCGGGCTGATCGCGCTGCTGTTCGCGGTGCGCGACCGCGTGCTCGCGTGGCAGAAAGGAACCGTCAAATGGTGAACGCCGCCGTACTCGAATCGTCCGCTTCCGCGTCGCCTGCCGTCACGGTGCCGCGCGGCGCGCGCATCGACATCCGCCGCGTGAGCCATGCGTTCGACGGCCCCGGCGGCCCGCTGCCCGTGCTCGACGACGTCACGCTGTCGGTCGCGGCCGGCGAATTCGTCGCGCTGCTCGGCCCGAGCGGCTGCGGGAAATCGACGCTGTTGCGCCTCGTCGCGGGCCTCGACGCCGCGCGGCAAGGCGGAATCGCGCAGGACGGCGTGCCGATCGAGCAGCCCGATCCGTCGCGCATCGTCGTGTTCCAGGACCCGACGCTGTACCCGTGGCGGCGGGTGCGTGCGAACGTCGCGCTCGGCCTCGAGGCGCGCGGCGTGGCGCGCGCGTCGCAGCATCGCGTCGACGATGCGCTCGCGCGCGTCGGCCTGCAGGAATTCTCGAACGTGTTCCCGCATCAGCTGTCCGGCGGGATGGCGCAGCGGGTCGCACTGGCCCGCGCGCTCGTCAACGATCCGCGCCTGCTGATTCTCGACGAGCCGCTCGGCAAGCTCGATTCGCTCACCCGGCTCACGATGCAGGCCGAACTCACCGCACTGTGGCAACGCGACGGTTTCTCTGCATTGCTCGTCACGCACGATGTCGAGGAAGCGCTGTTCCTCGCGCAGCGCGTGATCGTGTTCGGGCCGCGTCCCGCGCGGATCGTCGCCGAGTTGCGCGTCGACCTGCCCTATCCGCGTCATCGCGGCGACCCGCGCCTCGCCGAGCTGCGTCACGACGCGTTGCGGCATCTCGGGCTCGATGCGAGCTGGTAGATGCGCGGTACCGTTCGACGATGGGCCGCGGCGCGGCGGGAAAGTAGCCGATGAATGCACCGACGTTCTCCGACTGGGCGCTGCTGTTTCTGCAAGGGCTGTATCGCGCGCAAGTCGCGCTGTCGCGCGTGCTGCATGCAATCGGGCTGACGGGCGACGCCGATGGCCAGCCTGCCTGGCCGTGGGCCCGTCGCATCGCGCTCGAAACACTGCGCATCGACGCCGGGCTCACGCGGCAACTCGCGTTCGCCGTCGCGGCGACGACGCTGGCCGCCGTGCTCGCGTGCATCGCGCTCGCGTTACGCAAGCGGCGTGTGGCGTCGGCGCTTGCGGTGCTTGCCGCGCTCGCCGTCGCGTGGTTCGCGCCGTGGCCGCCGGCTTCGCTGTGGCTTTCGCCTGCCGTGCCGACGAGTTTCCAGCGCGATCCCGCGCCGTTTTCGGTATCGAACGTGATGCGCGGCGCGCACTTGTATGCGCAACACTGCGTGGCGTGCCACGGCGTGGACGGACGCGGGGAAGGGCCGCTTGCGGCCACGCTCCCGCACTGGCCGCCGACCTTCGCCGGCGCCCTGCTCGCCCGCCGCCTCGACGGCGAACTGTTCTGGCGCGTGCGCCACGGGACACGCGACGAACGCGGCGCGCCGACGATGCCCGGCTTCGCCGCGACGCTCGGGCCCCGCGACACCTGGGCCGTGCTCGACTACCTGAAAGCGCTCGCCGCGGGCAGCGGCGCGCAGGCAGAAGGCG
>NZ_QOBB01000459.1:0-2292 GCF_024704855.1 Burkholderia sp. HAN2018
CGGCGTCCGTGGCCGCGTGATCCGCCAGCGTGGCCGTGGCATCGGGCTGGCCGGACACGGCCGCCTTTTGTGCAGCGGCGGCGGCAGCAGCCGGATCGACCGGCGCCGCGTTGTCCATGCGCGCCTGCAGTTGCGCCTGCACGGCAGCGGCGGCCGCGAGCGCGGCGGCGTCGGGGTTGGCGGCGGCGTTCGTGGTCGTATCGTCGGTCGCGTCGTCGTCATCGGTCGCGGACGGCTTCGTGCCGGCGGCCGGCTTCGACGAAGCCTGTTTCGTCGAAGCATCCGGCGCGCCGGCATTCGACGAATCGCGACGCGTGACGACGCTTTGCTTCAGCGTCTGCGCGAACGGCACCGCGGTCGCGGCATCGTTGCCGGCGGCGGCGCCGGACGAACCCGAGCCGCGGGCGGCCTGGAGTGCGGTGCCGGCGGTGTCGAGCAGCGCGCCGAGCAGGGGCAGGGGAGGCATGACGTTCTCTCGTTCGAATGCGGTGGTCGGTTACGACGAACGGGCCGCGTCGGCCCGCATGCGCAGGATCTTCGCGGCGTGTTCGTCGGCATCGCGCTGCTCGCGCCGGGCTTCGCGCTTCGCTTCCTGCGCGACGCCGCGCGCCTGCAGGATTTCATACGAGCCGACGGTGCGTTTCTTCTGTTGCCAGTTCGGGCGTGCTTCGTCGATACGGACTTCGGCCGCGGCCAGCACGCTGCGCTGCTGCGCGATCGCGGCGTCGAGCGTGTCGATGAACGCCTGGAAATTGCGCCAGTTGCCGGCCGGCATCCCGTGCTGGGCGGATTGCGAGAAGCGCGCGTGGTATTCGTCGCGGTAGCGCAGCAGCGCGTCGAGCTGCTCGGCGGCCGCGGTGCGGTCGCGCTGCGCGGTGCCGAGCTGCTTCGCGGCCGAGTCGAGGTCGTCCTGCGCGCGGTCGAGCAGCAACTGAAGGGGAAAGCCGTGAGCCATCTGGATCAGCCTCCGTAAGCGTCGAACAGTGCATCGAGCCCGGCGAGGCTCGACGCGAACGGCGCGCATTCGCGAAAGCCCTGCTGCAGGAACGCCTCGATGCGCGGATAGAGCGCGATCGCGCGGTCGAGCTGCGCGTCGCGGCCGGGCGCGTACGCGCCGACCGCGATCAGGTCGCGATTGCGCTGGTAGCGCGACAGCATCTGCTTGAACTGCCGGACGTGGTCGAGATGCGTTTCGTCGATCAGCGCGGTCATCGCGCGGCTGATCGACGCCTCGATGTCGATCGCCGGATAGTGGCCGGCCTCGGCAAGCGCACGCGACAGCACGACGTGGCCGTCGAGGATCGCGCGCGCCGAATCGGCGATCGGGTCCTGCTGGTCGTCGCCTTCGGTCAGCACCGTGT
This sequence comes from Burkholderia sp. HAN2018, assembly GCF_024704855.1. Classification (NCBI taxonomy): domain Bacteria; kingdom Pseudomonadati; phylum Pseudomonadota; class Betaproteobacteria; order Burkholderiales; family Burkholderiaceae; genus Burkholderia; species Burkholderia sp. HAN2018. The sequence goes on from NZ_QOBB01000459.1 coordinate 1,362, forward strand.
AGAACGCGGTGATCGAGCCGCCGCCCTCCGGCCCGTTGCCGGTGCGCTCGACGAGCGCCGGCAGCTTCGCGAATACCGACGGCGGGTAACCCTTGGTCGCGGGCGGCTCGCCGATCGCGAGCGCGATCTCGCGCTGCGCCATCGCGTAGCGCGTCAGCGAATCCATCAACAGCAGCACGTGCTTGCCCTGGTCGCGGAAATACTCGGCGAGCGACGTCGCATAGGCCGCGCCCTGCATCCGCAGCAGCGGCGAGACGTCGGCCGGCGCCGCGACGACGACCGAGCGTGCGAGCCCGTCCTCGCCGAGGATCTGTTCGATGAACTCCTTCACTTCGCGGCCGCGTTCGCCGATCAGCCCGATCACGATCACTTCCGCGCTCGTGTAGCGCGCCATCGTGCCGAGCAGCACCGACTTGCCGACGCCGGAGCCGGCGAACAGGCCCATCCGCTGGCCGCGGCCGACGGTGAGCAGCGCGTTGATCGCACGCACGCCGACGTCGAGCACGTGGTGGATCGGTTCGCGCTCGAGCGGGTTGATCGACGGCGCCGACAGCGGCGCGTCGACCTTCGACGCGAGCGGGCCGAGGCCGTCGAGCGGGCGGCCCGACGCGTCGACGACGCGCCCGAGCATCTCCCAGCCGACCGGCAGACGCTTCGCGCCCGCGAGCGGGTCGGCCACCGGCGCGGTTTCGCGAGGCCAGACGCGCGCACCGGGCAGCACGCCGGCGACGTCGGTGGTCGGCATCAGGAACAGGCGGTCGCCGGCGAAGCCGACGACTTCCGCTTCCGCGTGCGGCAGCGTGCTGCCGGGCGGGAGTTCGATCGTGCATTCGGCGCCGACCGACAGGCGCAGCCCGATCGCCTCGAGCACGAGGCCGGCCGCGCGCGTCAGGCGTCCGCACGGGCGCAGCGGCAGCGCGCGGTGGCTGCG
>NZ_QOBB01000460.1:0-2284 GCF_024704855.1 Burkholderia sp. HAN2018
CGCATCGGCGTCGGCGGCCCTGACCTGCGCGATGCCGCCGCGCCAGTCCGCGTCGGGCAGCAGGTCGCCGCGCCAGATCGCGCACGTGGCCGGCCGGACCGCATCGTCCTGCCCGTCGTGCGGCAGCGGCACGGTCGCACCCGCGGGCGGATGACTGCGGTACACGAACGTCGCATCGAGCAGCACGCGGCCGGCGAGCGACGCGCACCGCACCGTCACGTGCCAGCCGTCGCCGGCCGTGCGGCCGGTCACGTCGGTGTCGAGCGCGAGATCGCCGTGGGCATCGAGCGCGTCGGCGAGCGCATCGAGCGCGATCGTCACGTCGACGGCTTCATGCAGGTAGGCGCGCTCGCCATCGGGCGGCGCCACCCAGTCGGCCACGACGCGCGCGTGCTCGAGCAGCAGCGACACGGGCACCGCCGCGCGGCCGCTGAAGCGGAATGCGCGCGTATAGGGCGCGTTGGCCGCACGATAGCGCGTCGAGAAAAACGCGAACGGTCGGAATCGCCGCGGCTCGCCCGCGTGGTGCCGGCGTGTCGCGAGTTCGCCGAGATTCGGCAAGCCGTCGACCGCATCGAAGCCGCGCAGCTGGATCGGCGTCAGCGCACGGCCGACGGCGCCCATGTACATCGGTTCGCCGCCGCCGGACGCCGCGGGCGTGGCCGGCTGCGCGAGTTCCGCAAGCCAGTGCCTGACGCCGTCGGCGATGCGCATCGGCGTCACATAACGCCGCGTGACGGCGAGGTTCGTGATCATGCCGACGCCGTCCCACGTCGGCCACACGAGCGTCTTCACGTTGCGCCCGGGCGCATCGCGGCGCGCCCACCAGCCGAGCCGCGCGAGCGCCTCGTTCGCGGCCGCGTAGTCGGTCTCGCCCGTCATGCCGCCCCAGCGGCCGGTCAGCGAGCCGACGTTGACGAAGCAGTCGACACGCGGCCGCTCGCGCACCGCCGCGTACAGATTCATGAAGCCGAGCACCTTCACGCGCGCGGTGCCGACGAATTCGTCCGCGGACTTGCGCGGCAACCGCACCGGCTGGTCGATGCCGGCGTTATGGATCACGCCGCGCAACCGCGCGCCGAATGCGTCGCACAGCGCGCGCACGGCGTTCGCATCGGTCACGTCGCAGACCCGGTAGCGCACCGGCAGGCCGAGCGCGGCCGCGGCGTCGAGCGACGCCTTCAGCTCGCGGCGCCGTTCGAGTTGCTGCAGCGTGTGCCGGATCGCCTTGGGCGGCCGCTCCGGCGTCGCCTGGCGCAGCAGGTCGAGCCCGTAGCGTCTGAAGCCCGCATCGTCGAGCGCGAGCCACGGCTCGTCGCCGGCCGGCGGCGCGTCGCGCCCGGTGACGATCACCGTGCAGCGATACCGCTTCGCGATCTCGCAGGCGGCCAGGAACCCGATGCCGCGTGCGCCGCCCGAGAACAGCACGACGTCGTCGGGCCCCCAGTCGGGCGCCGCTTGTGCCGGCAGGTCGTCGCGGGTCGCGACGAGCGTGTGGCGGCGCCCGCCGCGATGGCCGACCTCGAAGCGCCCCCAGCGATACAGCTCGCGTGCGATCAACCCGTCGACGCGACCGGTTTCGTCCGGCGCGATGTCGAGCACGCGCACGTTGCAGTTCGGCAGTTCCTGCGGCAGCGTCTTCGCGAGCCCCGCCCACAATCCGCCGAGCGGCTGCACGAGCGCATCGTCGCCGTATCCCATCAGCCCGTCCTGCCAGGTGAGCGCAAGATAGAACAGCCGCGACGTCGCTTCCTCCTGCACCCAGTCGCCGTAGCACGCCTGCAGCAACGCGACCGTGCGGCGCAGCGGCGCTTCCCACTGATCGCGCACGTCGAGCGAAAACGGCGCCTCGACGCCGAGATCGACGATCCCGTCGAACGGGCCCGACTGTGCAACGAACGCGCTCGCGGCCGCCGCCGGATCGACGCCGTCGGCCGGGGCGAACACCGCCGGCTTCGCGCAGGCGCGCGCAAGCGCCGCCACCACGCGCTCGACCGTGCGGCCGAGGCCGTTGACGATCGCGATCCGCTTGCCGCTCAGTTCGGCCGCCGGCCGTTCCGGCAGCGGTTCGATCTCGACCGGCCGCCACGTGAAGCGGTGGGTCGGTGCGTCGTCCATGTCGACGCCGGCGTCACGCCGTGCTTCGGATGCCGTCGCGTCGCGTTGCAGAAACGCCAGCACGTCGGGCGCCAGCGTCGGCCCGACGGCAGGCCCGGGCGTGGCCGACGTCGCCACGCTTGCCGCCCGCTCGCCGCCGGCCGTCGCTGCCGTCGCACCCGTGAAC
>NZ_QOBB01000461.1:0-2131 GCF_024704855.1 Burkholderia sp. HAN2018
GCGGCGCAGGACGGCCGCGCGCTCGTCGTACGGCAGCGCGAACCACGCGGGCTGCGCTCGGTGCGCGGCGGCTGACGCTTCGGCCACCGCTGCGCCGTCCGCGACGCCGATGCGGCCGAGCGTGTTGCCGGTCGCGGGTTCGATCACGTCGGCCGCGTGCGGGCTGGCGTGCCAGCGTCCGTTGAAAGTCTTGCCGTGCCAGATGTCGGCGTCGAACAGTGCCGTGTTGCTGCTGCTATCCATGTACGCTCCTGAGGAAATTCCGACCCGCCGGATCGGGCGTTGCATCGTCCGGACCGGCATGCGCGCGAGGGTAGGCGGGCGCGGCGAAGCGGGGCTATCCGGGTTTCTTCCCACCCGCGGAGGGCGCGTGGAATGGGGGGCGTCTGCGAATTTGTGTGCGGAAACTGAACAGTCGTTGTGCGGATTGTTGCCGCACGCCGTCTGGGGACTCGGCAGGGTATTGCAGGTGTAGTGCGACGTGCGCTGCGTCTGAAGGCTCGGCGCGCAAACCTGTGGGAAGACACCTGAGCTCACGCTTCGTCGGAGCGGTAGTTGGCGACCCGCAAGGGGGTCGTGTTTGCGCAAAACGGACATTCGAAGCATTCGCCACGAACGTTGCACCGCATAGCGGTGCCTATCCCGGTGCTAGCGCGTTAAAGCTTCCATGGTTTGGACAATATGGCCAAACTTGTCATTGCCCTCAAAGGCCGCACAGGTCCGTGCGTATACCTGTTCCTTCCCGTCATTCTTGGAAAAAAATACTTCCGCGCAATCGCAGCGTAAGGTTGCCACCTTTGCATGAGTCCGGGTATCGCTTAACGTCGCGACCCAGCAACTATCGGCACATCCACAGCTACCGTAGGCAAGTACTTGATGGCGCCGGTGCCAAGGCAACGGCTCGGTCCTCACGCCTTGCGCTCCAACCTTTGACAAGAATAAGAGCGCGAGCAAACACACGGCCATGCGCGTTCTATTGCGGTTCATGTCTATAACCATCGAGATTTGATTTTACTAATAGTGACCTGCGGCGGGATTTTGTAGCCACGCCCGATGAGTATCTTGGCCTCGGCGCGACTGCGGAATCCTTCCCGATTAAATCGCTTCTCCCGCAGCGTGCCGTTGGAACCTTCAGCGGAGTCGTTCTGCCAAGGGCGGCAAGAATGGACACAGCGTGTACGATCTGATCTTCAAGAAAACCATCCAAGGAGAGAGGAATGAATCCGGAACAGGCCCGAGCCGAAGAAACCCAGGCGATGGAGCGCATGGTGGCCGCCACGCTGCGCGTGCAGAGTACGTTCGCCTCGATGCAGAAGCAATTTCCGCCGCAAGGCAGCGGCGAGCCTTCGCCGTTCGCGCTGCAAACCTTTGATGCCGCCCTGCAGGAACTTGAAGACGCACAGGCCGCGTTCGATGCGCTGCTGAACGATCTGATCGACGGTAACCGCTAAAGGCTACGCCCTTATCTGCACCGATTGTCGACGATCTAAAAAGCTGTGTCGAACGGCCGCTTGAATCCATCGCCGCCGGCGGCCGGCCGCCGGTCTGTGACGCATGACCGGCGCAGATCGACCCGAAGTGGCCCGTCAGATTTCTCCGAAACGGCCATTTCGAGCCGTTCAAGTCTTACGCATCCTTCACTGACTTTGCTCGATCATCACCTCGCACGAAGCGCGTAACGACGGAAACACTCTCATTACCCTACGCAGATGTTCAATGCGGCTTGAACGCTCGATAAATGGATAAGCATCCTGATGCAGGGCGACCCAAACTTTACCGAAATCCGAGCATTCACTTACCCACCGTGTCAGGGTACACATGATGCGCTGACCATTGTCGTTAGTTCGCCACGCCCACAGATTTAACAGGTCAGCAACATCCTGCAGGCAATAATTCTCCGGCAGGTCGGCCCAAAGCAATTCCGCCAAATCGCTGTTCTCTCCATAGATACTAAGCAGCTGGCGAAGATTCTCTTCGTCACCTCCAAAGTCTACGTGACCTGCCCCCTGCAAACAGGGCCAGCTGGAGTCTAGTAAAGTTCGTTTTCGGAGAAGAAGACGAACATGAAGAAGCGCTTTACGGAACAGCAAATCATCGGGTTTCTGAAGGAAGCCGAAGCCGGTATGGCAGT
>NZ_QOBB01000462.1:0-2175 GCF_024704855.1 Burkholderia sp. HAN2018
CGTCGTCGAGCCGTGAGCCGGCGCCCGGCGCGGCTGCTGCTGCGCCCGCGGCGGTCTGCGCGTGCGCGGCGGCGCAGCAAAACAACGCGGCGGCGGCGAGCGTGGCGAATGGTTTCATCGGTCTCCTCCTTCGTTTCGTTCGATATGAGCGTCCGATCATAACGGAGCCATCGCGCGCGTCATATGGCCGCCATCGCGCCGGCATGCGCAGCCTTGCGGCGGCTGTCCGGTAAAATGCCGCTTTGCCTTCGCACCGTCGCTCCTACCGTGGCCCATACCCTGCTCAACGACACCTTCCTGCGTGCGCTTCTGCGCGAGCCGACCGACTACACGCCGATCTGGCTGATGCGCCAGGCCGGCCGCTACCTGCCCGAATACAACGCGACGCGCGCGCGCGCCGGCAGCTTCCTCGGTCTCGCGAAGAATCCCGACTACGCGACCGAAGTGACGCTGCAGCCGCTCGAGCGCTTTCCGCTCGACGCCGCGATCCTGTTCTCGGACATCCTGACGATTCCGGACGCGATGGGCCTCGGCCTCGACTTCCAGGTCGGCGAAGGGCCGAAGTTCGCGCATCCGGTGCGTACCGAGGCCGACGTCGCCAGGCTCGCGGTGCCGGACATCGAGGAGACGCTCGGCTACGTGACGGGCGCGGTGCGCGAGATCCGCCGCGCGCTCACCGACGGCCAGGGCCGCCAGCGCGTGCCGCTGATCGGCTTTTCGGGCAGCCCGTGGACGCTCGCGTGCTACATGGTCGAAGGCGGCGGGTCGGACGATTTCCGCACGGTGAAGTCGATGGCGTATTCGCGCCCCGACCTGATGCGCCGGATTCTCGACGTGAACGCGCAGGCCGTGGCGGCCTACCTGAACGCGCAGATCGAAGCGGGCGCGCAGGCCGTGATGATCTTCGATACGTGGGGCGGCGCGCTGGCGGACGGCGCGTACCAGCGCTTCTCGCTGGACTACATCCGCCGCGTGGTGGCGCAGCTCAAGCGCGAGCATGACGGCGAGCGCGTGCCGGTCATCACGTTCACGAAGGGCGGCGGGCTGTGGCTCGAGGAGATCGCGGCGACCGGCGTCGACGCGGTCGGGCTCGACTGGACGGTCAACCTCGGCGCCGCGCGCGAGCGCGTCGCGGGGCGAGTCGCGCTGCAGGGCAACCTCGACCCGACGATCCTGTTTGCGCCGCCCGCCGCGGTGCGCGAGCAGGCGCGCGCGGTGCTCGACAGCTACGGCAACCATCCGGGCCATGTATTCAACCTCGGGCACGGTATTTCGCAATTCACGTCGCCCGATCACGTCGCTGAACTCGTCGACGAGGTGCATAACCACAGCCGCGCGATCCGTAGCGGAGCCGCCGGCTGAACGCAAGCGCTGTCATGCTGCACTGCGGGATGACAGCGTTTCGTTTTCGGCGCTAAACAGGGCGCAACCCCGCACCGGTTGCCGATTCAGTGCTTGTCAAGACTTGACTTATACACATTTTCCTCGTTGCAGCGCGGTAGAGCCCTGTGTCGGTCAAATTGCCTCGCTATGGTTCGGTAATTTGAATAGCAGCCTTATGGAATAAGGCTCCGCGGGGCACCGTCGCAAACGGCGAAAATCAGCGGAAAGCGCGGCCCCGCGTGCGTTGCGGCCCGTGAGCGGCGAGTTCTCAACAAAGTTATCCACAGGCTGGGCAGGGTATACGGCGATTCCTAATGCGAATCCAAAACTTAGCGCCGAATCTGACGTTTTACTTTAAGTCCGCCGCCACGATGCGGGCGCGGATGCCGGCCGCCCGTCTCGATGCGGTGCATGCCGCCGCCGGAGCGCCGCGATGAGCGGCACCTACCTGCGCGTCGCGCTCGACCATCCGCTCGCCACCCTGTTCGACTATCGCTGCGACGCGCAACCGGCGCCCGTGCCGGGCACGCTCGTGCAGGTGCCGTTCGGCAAGCGGCAGGCGGTCGGGCTCGTCTGCGAAGTGACGACTCACACCGACGTGCCGCCGTCCCGGCTGCGCGCGGTCGACGCGATCTGCACCGACCTGCCGCCGTTGTCGCCGGACTGGCTCGCGCTCGTGTCGTTCGCTGCCGATTACTACCAGCGCGGGCGCGGCGAGGTCGCGCTGCCGGCGCTGCCGCAGGCGCTGCGCGATGCGGGGCGCTGGGGGCGGCTGCTCGCGCCCGAGGTGCG
>NZ_QOBB01000463.1:0-2162 GCF_024704855.1 Burkholderia sp. HAN2018
GCTCGCGCGCGGCGACCGCACGGCGTTCGCCGCGTCGCTCGCGCAGGCCCAGGCGAGCGCGCCGGACGATCCCGACATGCTCGCCGCGATCGGCGCGCAATGGATCGACGCGGGCGAACCGGATCGCGGCCTCGCGCCGTTGCACGACTGGATCGCCGCGCACCCGCGTGAAGCCGATACGGACGTGCGGCTGCGCTATGGCGATCTGCTCGGCAGCGCGGGGCGCGACGACGCGCTTGCCGCGTGGCTCGACACGCTGCGCCGGGAACCGTCGCTGACGCCCGCGCAGACGGCGCGGATCGAGGACCAGTCGCTGCGGCTCGTGTTGCGGCAGACCGACGATGCGATCGCACGACAGGACTACGCGCAGGCGCGCAAGCTGCTCGATCGGGCGAGCCCGGCCGGCCGCGCGGACAAGCGTCATGCGCTCGAACGGGCCGATCTCGAACGCGCGCAAGGCCGTTACGACGCGGCGCGCGATGCGCTCGCGCCGGTCGTCGCGCGCACGCCGGACGATGCCGATACGCAGCTCGCGCTGGCACGCATCGACGAGGACAGCGGCAACCGTGCCGCCGCGCTGGCGCGCGTGCAGGCGGTGCTCGCGCGCACGCCGGACGACGACGTCGACACGCAACTGTCGGCCGTGCGCCGCCTGAACGCGCTGCGCCGCGCGGACGAAGCCGCGCAGGTGACCGACCGGCTGCATGCCGCGTATCCGGCGCGCGCCGACGTGACGGTCGCGGCCGGGCGCGTGGCCGAGGCGCAGGGCCGCTATGACGACGCGGCGTCGCTGTACCGGTTGTCGCAGTCGCAGGAGCGTGCGACGGGCGTGAGCCCGGGCCGTGACGGCCTGACGCCCGCGCAGGCCGCGTTCGCGGATCTCGAGCAGCGGCGCAATCCCGAGATCGAGACCGGCTGGACGCCGGCCTACAAGTCGGGCGACGAAGGCATCTCTTCGTATCGCGCGCAGCAGGTGCCGATCTACATGCAGATGCCGGTCCGCTACGACGGGCATGTGTTCGCGCAGATCGACACCGTGCATCTCGATCCGGGCACGCTCGATACGAGCAACCCGAATGCGTATTCGCTCAAGACGTTCGGCACGTTCGCGGCGCTCAGGGCGCGGAACGCGCTGACGCCCGCATCGATCGCGAATCCGCCGGGCTCGTTGCACCAGTCGACGACGGGTGTCGCGCTCGGCGCTGGCTATCTGTCGGACGCATGGCGCGTCGACCTCGGCACGTCGCCGCTCGGTTTTCCCGTGCATTACCTCGTCGGCGGTGTGCGCTATCGCTTCGACGCGGGCCCGGCCAGCTTCTCGGTGAACGCGTCGCGGCGGCCGGAAACGAGCAGCGTGCTGTCGTACGCGGGGATGCGCGACCCGTGGACGGGCGCGGTCTGGGGCGGCGTGCGCCGCGACGGCGTGAACCTGCGCGCGTCGGTCGACGTCGGCCGCACGAACCTGTTCGCGGAACTCGGCGCGGGCGTGCTGTCCGGCCGAAACGTCGAGCGCAACGCGGAAGTCACGCTGCGCACGGGCTTCACGGTGCCCGTGTACGAGCGCGCGACGATGAAGGTCAGCACCGGGCTCGTCGGCAACGCGTGGCACTACGCGCAGAACCTGCGCTACTACACGTACGGGCAGGGCGGTTACTACAGCCCGCAGCGCTACCTGTCGCTCGGCGTGCCGATCGAATGGGCGGGGCGGCACGATGCGCTGTCGTGGGACCTGACCGTCACGGGCGGGATCTCGAACAGCTACGAGAAGGATTCGCTGTATTACCCGACGTTCTCGGACCAGCGGGCCGCGCAGGTGGCGGCCGGGTTCGTGTACGCGGGCAGCTCGACGCGCGGCGTGTCGTTCTCGTACGGCGTCAACGGGATCGTCGAGTATCGCGTGAACCCGCACCTGAGCGTCGGCGCGCAGCTGCACGTCGACCGGTCGCACGACTACGCGCCGAGTTCGGCGCTCGTGTACCTGCGCTATGCGTTCGACGCCCGTGCGCAACGCAGCTGGCTCGTCACGCCGACACCCGTGCGGCTTTATTCGGATTACTAGGGGAACGCGCCGTGAATACGGAAATCGATGCCACCCGTCCCGCGCTCGGCGCCGCCGGCCTGCTGGGCCGCCTGCGTGCGCTGCTGGGCGCGGGGCCGGCCGG
>NZ_QOBB01000464.1:0-2153 GCF_024704855.1 Burkholderia sp. HAN2018
CGACGCGCCGATCGCGACGAGCGTCGGCTGGCCGCGCTCGGGCGCCGGCCCCGGCGGCACGAGCGCCGCGGAACGGCTTTCGAGCAGCCGGCCGATCTGGTCGATCTTCGCGAGCAGCGCCTGCGGCGACGCGTCGGCCGACAGCCCGAGCGCGAGTGTCGGCGTGTCGACCGCATCGAGCGCACCCGCGCCCATCGCCTCGTAGACCGACGACGTGTTCGCGCTGACGCTCGCCGTCACGATCAGGATCGCGCAGGGCGCGCGCGCCATGATCCGGCGCGTCGCCGCGACCCCGTCGACCTTCGGCATCACGAGATCCATCAGCACGAGATCGGGCGGATGCGCGACGCAGAAATCCACCGCCTCGTCGCCGTCGGTGGCGACCCACAGCACGCGATGGTCGGTGCGCAGCGCGATCACGCGGCGCAGCGCCTCCACGGCCAGCGGCAAGTCGTTGACGATGCCGATGTTCATCCTCGCGCGTCCCCGATCAGGTCGTGCACGGCGTCGAGCAGCGCCTCGTCGTGGAAGCTGCTCTTCGCGAGGTAGTAGTCGGCGCCCGCATCGAGCCCGCGACGGCGATCCTCGTCGCGATCCTTGTACGACACGATCATCACCGGCACGCGCTTGAGCATCGGATCGCCCTTGATCAGCGTGACGAGTTCGATGCCGTCCATGCGCGGCATGTCGACGTCGGTGACGACGAGATCGAACGCATCGCTGCGCACCGCGTTCCAGCCCTCCATCCCGTCGACCGCGACCGTCACGTCGTAACCGCGCTTTTCCAGCAGCTTGCGTTCGAGCTCGCGCACCGTCAGCGAATCGTCGACGACGAGCACGCGGCGGCGCCGGTCGGCCAGCGCCAGTTGCGGGTCGCGCGTGAGCCGCGCGAGCTGCCCGCCGCGCACGAGCTTGTCGACCGAGCGGATCAGATCCTCGACGTCGACGATCAGCACCGGGTCGCCGTTCTCGAGCAGCGCGCCGGCCGCGATGTTCTGGATCTTGTGCAGGCGGCTGTCGAGCGGCTGCACGACGAGCATCCGCTCGCCGAGGAAGCGGTCGACCGCGACGCCGTACAGCTCGGGTTCCCCGCCGACGACCACGACCGCCGTGCTCGTGCGCGCGACGTCGGGCTCACCCGCGTCGAGCAGCTGATGCGCGGCGACGAGGCCCGCGCGCCGGCCGTCGAACGGGAAATGCGGCTGCCCTTCGAGCACGTCGATATCGTCGTGCGAGAGTTCGAGCGTGCGGCGCACGTGCGCGAGCGGGAACGCATACGGCTCGCCACCGACCTCGACGAGCAGGCTGCGGATCACCGACAGCGTAAGCGGCAGCTGCAGCACGAAACGCATGCCCGCACCCGGCTCGTTGAAGATCCGCACCGCGCCGCGCACGCCGCGCACCATCTCCTGCACCGCGTCGAGGCCGACGCCGCGGCCGGACACGTCGGTCACCGCATCGCGCATCGAGAAACCCGGCAGCAGCAGGAATTCGAGCAATTCGGGATCGGACAGCCGCGCGGCCGTCTCGTCGTCGGTCAGGCGCTGGCGCACGACGGCCGCGCGCAGCGCGTCCATGTCGACGCCCGGGCCGTCGTCGATCACGCTGACCAGCAGCGAGCCGGCACTGTGGCGCGCCTCCAGCGTCACGCTCGCCTCGGCCGGCTTGCCGCGCGCGCGCCGCGCCTCCGGCGAATCGACGCCGTGGTCGATCGCGTTGCGCAGCAGGTGGCCGAGCGGCGCGTCGAGCAGGTCGAGGATGTCGCGGTCGACCTGCGTGCCCTCGCCGACGATCGAGAAACGCACCTGCTTGCCGAGCGAGCGCGCGAGATCGCGGACGATGCGCGGATACGCACGCGTCGCGTCGCCGAACGGCCGCATCCGGCATTGCAGCGCCTCGTCGTACAGCTGCTCGGCGATATGCGTGCTGCGCCGCTCGAAGCGGTCGAATTCGTCCATGCGCTCGGCGAGCGAGCGCTGCAGGTCGTTCAGCATGTGCCGGACTTCGTTCATCGACGCGAGCATGCCCGCGTCGAGATCGTCGGCGAATTGTTCATACATCAAATCGAGCGAGCGGGCTGCGTCGCGCTGGGCGCGCTTCACGCGCAGCATCGATTCGGCGAACGGCTTGAGCCAGCGCGATTCGACCAGCGA
>NZ_QOBB01000465.1:0-2075 GCF_024704855.1 Burkholderia sp. HAN2018
CGGCACAGGCACGGGCGCGACGGCCGACGCACCGCGCCGCGCGGCACCGGGCCCGTTCGCGCGGCTGACCGGCGGCCTGCGCGCGATGAAGCGTTACGGCTTTCGTGCACGCTCGCTGTATTTCGTCGAGGGCGCGCAGCGCTGGTTCAGCTGGGACGACCCGATCGCGCTCGCCGACGAGGCGCACGCACTCGCCGACTGGTGCCGCACGCGCCGGATCGCGCTCGTGCTGCTGCTCGATCCCGAAGCGACCCGCGCGGACGACGCGGCACGCACCGACGATGCACCGCTCGTGCGCGATGCGGATCGCACGCCGCGCAGCGGTTTCCACGGTATCTGCTCGGGCGTCGCGCAGTTGCAGCGCACCCACGGCGAGCTGCTGTGGATCGTCGACTTCTGGCGCGCGGGCGATACGCTCGCGGCCGGCGAGGTACGGCCGCTGCGTTTCGCGCCGGGCGGCCGGCTGTCGGCGAGCATCGACGGCGGCGCGACCGAGCCGGCGAACCGGATGAAGCTCGCGAGCGACGAGGATCGCGTCGTCGTCAGCCGCGCGGTGCTCGACGGCACGAACCGCGCGCCGCAGGGCTGGGAAATCGTCGAGGACAACGCGGCCGTCGTTGCCGCCTGCGCGCGTGCCCAGGCCGCGACCGCGGTGCTCGCGTTCCGTTCGCATGCGCAGCTCGAAGCGCTGTGCGCGGACGTGCACACGCTGCGCCGGCAGTGCGGCGGTGCGCTGAAGATCGCGGTCGTCGAGCGCGGCGAAGTGCTGCGCCAGCAGTTCGAGATGCTCGTGCTGAGCGTCGGCGCGAGCCGCGTCATCGCACGCGACCTGCCGGTATCGCGACTGCAGGGGGCCGTGCATGCACTGCGCGGCCAGCTCTATGCGCGGCCCGTCGCGGCCGACTATCGTGCGGCGCTCGCGGCCGCGCTCGGCGATTCGGTGCTCGGTTATCTGCCGGTCGGCGCGTTCTGCCTGCGGATTCGCGCGGTGCTCGATCGCGGCGCCGTGCTCGCGCTGCCGCACACGCTCGCGAAGATCGCGCTGCTGCCCGGCGTGTCGCACGTCGACGCGCTGCGGCATTGCCGCCCGCGCCGCGCGGGCGACGTCGTGACGGCCGATGCCGCGCACCTGTACGTGTTCCTGTTCGCGTGCGAACCGGCGGACGCGGAGGACGCGCTCGCGCGCATCTTCGACGTGCCGGTCGACACGCTGTCCGACCGCGTCGTGTGTCTCGGGCAGGGCAGCATCGATACCGAACTCAACGCGCTGAAGACCGAGAACCGGCGTGCGCCGATCGCCGACTACAGCGATTTGTTCGGGGCCGCGCAGCCGGCGGGCGCCAGTCGCGCCCCGCTCGCGCACACCGGGCCCGGCGACGCGTTGCCCGACGCGAGCGAAGTGAGCGGTGCGATCGACGCGATCGATACGATCGTCGCGCTCGAGGCGATCGGTGCGACGCCGGCGGCCGCGGCCGCCGACGCTGCGGCGCCGGAACCCGTCATTCTCGCCGCGCGCAAGCGCAGCGCCATCCGCAGCGCGATGCCGCTGCGCAAGGAGGGGGTCGCATGATCGCCGAACTCGTCATCGGATTCATCGTCGGCATCGCGATCGCGGTGCCCGTGTGGATCGTCGCGCAGCATCTCGGCATCGGCCGCGGCTTTCACGCGCCGCGCGGGATCGACCGGCGTGACGCGGTGCCGTGCGAACTCGTGCCGGTCGCGCTGCGCGGACGGCTGCTGCCCGACGCCGGGCGCGAGCGTGGCGAGCATGACGAACGTCACGGCGAGGCGGCCCGATGAAGACGATCGCGATTACGTCGACGACCGGGGGCGCGGGCCGCACGACGCTCACGGCCGCGCTCGCGGTGCTGCTGGCGCGCCGCGGCCGGCCGGTCGTCGCCGTCGAATTCGACGCGCAGAACCTGATGGGCGCGACGCTCGGCCTCGACACGCTGGCCGAGCACGGCCTCGCGCAGAGCGTGCTCGGCGGCGCCGAGCCGTGGCATGCGCACACGTGGCGCAACGCCGATGGCGTGCTGTTCGTGCCTTACGGGCAGGTCGACGCGGCCGGCGCG
>NZ_QOBB01000466.1:0-2073 GCF_024704855.1 Burkholderia sp. HAN2018
GCCGTCGCGCCGCGCCGGCTGCCGGCCGACATCGCGAAGCCGGGCGGCTACCGGCTCGCGATCGGGCCGCGCGGCGTGCTGATCGAGGGCTACGATCGCGCCGGCCTCTACTACGGCGTGCAGACGCTCTACTCGCTCGCACCGGCCGGCGGCGGCCCGATCCCGGCGATGCTCGTCGAGGATGCGCCGCGCTTCACGCATCGCGGGATGCACGTCGATCTCGCACGCAACTTCAAGCACCCGGCGACGCTGCGCCGCCTGATCGACCAGATGAGCGCGTACAAGCTCAATCGCCTGCACCTGCACCTGTCGGACGACGAAGGCTGGCGCATCGAGATTCCCGGCCTGCCCGAACTGACCGGGATCGGCTCGCGCCGCTGCCACGACCCGAGCGAGACGCGCTGCCTGCTGCCGCAGCTCGGCTCCGGCCCAGACAACCGCTCGGGCGGCGGCTACCTGACCCGCGACGACTACGTGGCGCTCGTGCGCTACGCGGCCGCGCATTTCGTCGAGATCGTCCCCGAGATCGACATGCCCGCGCATGCGCGCGCGGCCGTCGTGACGATGGAGGCACGTTACCGGCGGCTGCATGCGGCCGGGCGCGAGCAGGAAGCGAACGCATACCGGCTGCTCGATCCGCAGGACACGTCGAACCTGACGACGGTGCAGTTCTACGACCGCCGCAGCGACCTGAACCCGTGCGTGCCGGGCGCGCTCAATTTCGCATCGAAGGTGATCCGCGAGATCGCGGCGATGCATGCGGATGCGCAGGCGCCGCTGCACATCTGGCATTACGGCGGCGACGAGGCGAAGAACATCTTCCTCGGCGCGGGCTTCCAGCCGCTGAACGGCACCGATCCGAACAAGGGGCGCATCGATCTCGCCGCGCAGGACAAGCCGTGGGCGCGTTCGCCCGCATGCACGGCGTTGCTCCAGCGCGGCGAGATCAAGTCGATCGACGAGCTGCCGACGCGTTTCGCTCAGCAGGTGAGCGCGGCGGTCAGCGCGAACGGGATCGACACGATGGCCGCGTGGCAGGACGGCATCAAGCATGCGAACGGGCCGCAGGACTTCAGCACGCGCCACGTGATGGTGTCGCTGTGGGACACGATCTTCTGGGGGGCGTCGGACAGCGCGCGCGACCTGAGCGGCAAGGGCTATCTGACGGTGCTCGCGCTGCCCGACTACCTGTACTTCGACTTCCCGTACACGCTCAACCCGCGCGAGCGCGGCTACTACTGGGGCTCGCACGCGACGGACGAGTACAAGGTGTTCTCGCTCGCACCGGAGAACCTGCCGCAGAACGCCGAAGTGATGGGCGACCGTGACGGCAACCCGTTCGAGGTCACGGGAACGGGCCCCGCGCCGCGCATCGAAGGCATGCAGGGGCAGGCATGGGGCGAGGTGATGCGCAACGACACCTTCCTCGAATACATGGCCTATCCGCGGCTGCTCGCGCTCGCCGAGCGCGCCTGGCACCGCGCCGACTGGGAACTGCCGTATGCGGCCGGCGTGCGCTTCAAGCGCGGCGACACGCATCACGTCGACACGGCCGCGCTGCAGCGCGACTGGGCCGGTTTCGCGACGCTGCTCACGCAACGCGAATTGCCGAAGCTCGACCGGGCCGGTGTCGGCTACCGGAAGCCGACCTTCACGCTGACGAATCCGTGATCGGCTGAACGCCCGGGCGACGCGCGATGCAAACACGTGCATCGCGCCATCGCCCGCACCAAAAAAACGGCTTGCGACGCAAGGATCGCAAGCCGTTTTCGTTTTGCCGGCCGGGCCGAATCCGCGTCGCGGATCGGGCCGGCCCGATCACATCAGGCCGGCTGCGCGGCCGCTCCGCTGCCCGACGGCGGCAGGCGCGCGCCGAGCTGTTCGGCATAACGTGCCGCCGCATTGCCGCAGACGATGTGGAACGTGTCGAGCGACACCCACGCGACGTCGAGCGCACCGAGACGATCGCGATCGACCGCCGACGGATCGCGCACGACCACACGCAGGCGCGTGGTCGCGACCGCGTCGAGCGACACGACGTTGGTCGCGCCGCCGAACACCGCGAGCCAGCGC
>NZ_QOBB01000467.1:0-2046 GCF_024704855.1 Burkholderia sp. HAN2018
GTGGCGATCGCGGCCGCGCGCGTCGTGGCCGCCGTGTGCGTCCTGGCGCTGCGCGCCGTGATGCCCGCCTCCACCGCCGTGGCCTCCGCCGCCGTGGCCGCCATTGCCGTGGCCGCCGCCATGGCCGCCCAGGATTCGCTTCAGAAAGCTCATTGCCCGCTCCTCAACGCGTGGCCTGCGCGCCGCCGAACGCCCCGGAGGACGACAGCAGCCGCAAGCCGTTGGCCACGACGATCAGGCTGGCGCCCGCGTCGGCGAAGACCGCCATCCACATCGTGCCGAGCCCCGCGACCGTGAGGCCGAGGAACACGACCTTCACGCCGAGCGCGAAGCCGATGTTCTGCACCAGGACGCGATGCGTCGCGCGCGACAACCGCACGAACGCGGGAATCTTGCGCAGGTCGTCGTCCATCAGCGCGACGTCGGCCGTCTCGATCGCCGTGTCGGTGCCCATCGCCCCCATCGCGAAGCCGATGTCGGCACGGGCGAGCGCCGGTGCGTCGTTGATCCCGTCGCCGACCATCCCGACCGCGCCCGCGCCGCCGGCCGACAGCTCCTCGACCGCCGCGAGCTTGTCTTCCGGCAACTGGTTGCCGCGCGCGTCGTCGATGCCGGCCTGCTTCGCGATTGCCTGCGCGGTATGCGGGTTGTCGCCCGTCAGCATCGCGGTGCGGATGCCGAGCGCGTGCAGATCGGCGATCGCTTCACGGCTCGTGTCCTTGATCGTGTCGGCCACCGCGAAGATGCCGAGCACGCGCGCTTCGTCGACCAGCACCACGACGCTCTTGCCCTGCCGCTCGAGCGCATCGAGCTTCGCTTCGAGCGCCGTCGAGCAGCGTTCGAGCTCCTCGACGAGCCGGTGGTTGCCGAGCCAGTAGCGCGTGCCGTCGATCGTGCCGCGCACCCCGCGCCCGACGATCGCTTCGAAATCCTGCACATCGGCGAATGCCGTCGTGCCGGCGTCACGGGCCGCGGCGGCGATCGCCTGCGACACCGGGTGATCGGAGCGGGCCGCGAGGCTCGCACCAAGGTGCCGCACCCGCACCGCATCGGCATCGGTCGCATGCAGGTCGAAGTCGGTCTGCACCGGCTTGCCGTGCGTGATCGTGCCGGTCTTGTCGAGCGCGAGCCAGGCGAGCTTGCGCCCCTCTTCCAGATAGACGCCGCCCTTCACGAGAATCCCGCGTCGCGCCGCGGCCGCGAGCCCCGACACGATCGTCACCGGCGTCGAGATCACCAGCGCGCACGGGCACGCGATCACGAGCAGCACCAGCGCACGATAGATCCAGTCGTGCCACGCACCGCCCATGACGAGCGGCGGCACCACCGCCACCAGCAGCGCGACCGCGAACACGATCGGCGTGTAGACACGCGCGAACTGGTCGACGAAGCGCTGCGTCGGCGCCTTCGCGCCCTGCGCCTCCTCGACCGCGTGGATGATCCGCGCGAGCGTCGAGTTGGCCGCCACCGCCGTCACGCGGTATTCGAACGAACCCGATTCGTTGATCGTGCCCGCGTACACGGCGTCGCCGGTCGTCTTTTCGACGGGCAGGCTCTCGCCGGTGATCGGCGCCTGGTTCACCGTCGAGCGGCCGGCGACGACCTCGCCGTCCAGCCCGATCCGCTCGCCCGGCTTCACGCGCACGACCGCGCCGAGCGCCACCTGCGCGGCCTCGATCGTGCGCCACGAGCCGTCGGCGTCCTGCACGGTCGCGGTGTCCGGCGCGAGCTGCATCAGGCCCTGGATCGCATTGCGCGCGCGGTCGAGCGACTTCGCCTCGATCAGCTCGGCAATCGTGAACAGCACCATCACCATCGCGGCTTCGGGCCACTGGCCGATCGCCATCGCCCCCGTCACCGCGATGCTCATCAGCGCGTTGATGTTCAGGTTGCCGTTGCGGATCGCGATCCAGCCCTTCTTGTACGTGGTGAGCCCGCACGCGAGTACCGCGGCGAGCGCGAGCGCCGCCGCGAGCCACACCGGCAGCCCGGCCCACGTCGCGCCCTCGGATGCGATCGCGGCGACGCCGGCCAGCGCCAGCGGCC
>NZ_QOBB01000468.1:0-2052 GCF_024704855.1 Burkholderia sp. HAN2018
CCGCTCGCCGGTCACGGCCGCCGCGCATCCCGCCGCGCCGCCCGATCACGCATGCTCCCGCGTGGCGGTGCCGGCGGACATCCCCGCGCAGGCCGCCAGTCCCGCGAGCGCGACGGCCGGAGCCAGAAGCGCCCAGAACCCGAGATAGCGAAAGCCCAGCGCGCCGGCCATCGCGCCGAGCGCGAACGCGACGATCGCCGGCCACATCTTCGCGAAGCGCGCGCGTGCCGCCGTGCGCACGCTGTCGGGCGTGCCGGCGGACAGCAGGTCGACGACGTCGAGAATCGCCTGCGTGACGTTGCCGGTCATCACCGTGTTCGGCACGCCGGCGCGCGCGATCACGCGCGGATGCGCGTTCTGGATGCCCATCGCGAACGTGCCGACGATGCCGGCCAGCAGCACCGGCAGGCTGTCGGATTGCGTGACGGGCGACGCCCACACGCCGGCCGCGCAGAAGCCGAGCAGCAGCACGGCCTGGACCGCATGCAGCGCCCGCGTGCCCTGCCACGCGGGCCGCCCGGAAAACGCGCGCGCGATCAGGCTGCTCGCGACGACACCGCACACGAACGCGGGAAACACGCTCAGCTTCAGCAGGACGCCCTGGCCGAACCCCGCGGCCCCCGCGCCGATCAGCACGAAGTTGCCGGTCACGTGCGCGGTGAACAGCCCGAACAGCGCGACGAAGCTCAGCGTGTCGACGAAGCCGGCCACCGCGGCAAGAATCGTGTCCTCG
Organism: Burkholderia sp. HAN2018; assembly: GCF_024704855.1. Classification (NCBI taxonomy): domain Bacteria; kingdom Pseudomonadati; phylum Pseudomonadota; class Betaproteobacteria; order Burkholderiales; family Burkholderiaceae; genus Burkholderia; species Burkholderia sp. HAN2018. The sequence continues at coordinate 734 of NZ_QOBB01000468.1, forward strand.
TGCTTCATCGCGCCGCACCCGCGTGGATCTCGGCGACATAACCGCCGGGGAACCGGACCAGCGCCGCGTCGCGCCCGTCCGCCGTGTACGGCGGCACGAGCACGTCGACGCCGGCCGCCCTGGCTTTCTCCAGCGTTGCGGCCAGGTCGGGCACCTCGTAGCCCGTCGTCTCGTGCCCGTACGGATAAGGCAGGTGGCCGTCCGTCACGAGCACCGTCATCTTGCCGAAGCCCGACGTGATGCGAATGCGGCGATAGGTGTCGTTCGGGCGGCCGATCTCGACGCCGGGCGCCTTCAGATCGTCGGACACCACCTTGCCGTTCGAAAACTTGACGAAGTCGTGCACGAACTTGCGCACGCTCTGCGGCGACACGTACACGCGATTCTCGGGGATCGTCTGCAGTGCGTCGTACTTCGGTGCCTGCGTGTGCCAGTAGAGCTGCATCTTCACGCCGCCCGGCCACGCGATCACCGCATCGCGGCCGATCGGATCGGGGAACGTGTCGACGATCACTTCCGCGCCGTGCTCGCGCGCCACCTTCATCGCCGCATCCATGTCGGTGACGAGATAACCCGTGCGCTCCGCGCCGAACGGCCAGGGAGTCGGCGTCTTGAAGCCGAACACCGAGATCGTGCCGGCCGGCGTGAACACGAGCTGCGACATCGTCTGGCTCGGTGTCGGCGTGACCTGGAACACGCCCTGCTTCGACTTGCTGCCGCCGAACGTCGCGACGAAGCTGTCGGTGAAGCGATCGAAATCCTCCGGCGCCACGTACACGTGCGTCGTGTCGTATTGCGGCCCGACGGCGAGCGTCGGCGTGGCCGCCGGCAGGACGGGCGGCTTCGCGTACGCGGCCGGCGCCGCGACGAGGCCGGCGGCGATCGCCAGCGCGAGCAAGGCGGAACGAATCGATTTCATGACTGGATGTCCTTGTTGTTGATCGTCATCGAGTGGCACGGCCGTTGCCGGCCGGATACGTCGCATCGGCGAGCCGCGTCGCGAGCACGAGTGCCGCGATCAGCCCGAGATGCTCGAAAAAGCTGTTGAGCGCCATGAAACGCGCGGCGCCCGTCTGGTTCCAGAAGTCGTTCGCCACCGCCATCGCGACGAGCGTCAGCATGCCGAGGCTGCCGGCGCCGAGCCACGTGAAGCGGCGAAACACGATGCACAGCGAGCCGCCGATCTCGACGACGACCGCCAGTGCAGCCCACAACGCGGGCGGGTGCAAACCGAAATGCGCCTGCTCCGCGATTGCTGCGTCGAAGTGCATCGCCTTGTTGATCCCGCCGATCAGAAAGGCGGACACGAGTGCAAGTCG
>NZ_QOBB01000469.1:0-2032 GCF_024704855.1 Burkholderia sp. HAN2018
TCGTCGCGCCAGGCGGGCGTCCGGCCCGGCACGGCGATGCAAAATTCCCGCAAGTTTAGTGCATCCGGCGCACGGCCTGCCCGGGACGGCCGGAATGCGTCCCCCGTCGGGCCGCCGTCAACCGCCCCGCCGCGCATATCGCGCCCCGAAAACAGGAAACGGAAAGGCCGGGGTAATACATATGTAATTATTCGGTGCGACGATCGCGTCCCATCCGACTCCGTGCGACACGGCGCGACAGCCGCACCGCCGGAGCGACCGCCCCTTTCCGACTCTCGTTTCGAAGGTTCACCGACATGCTCTTCAAGCGCCCGACCTCCCTGCGCTACGTCCCGTTCGCCTGTGCCGCCGCATTCCTGCTCGCCGCGTGCGGCGGCGACGACGACGTCGCGTCCGATCCCACCCAGCCGATTTCCGCGAAGATCCAGGTGGTCGGCCATCGCGGCGCGAGCGCGCTGCGCCCCGAACACACGCTGGCGTCGTACCGCAAGGCGATCGAGGACGGCGCGGACGTGATCGAGCCCGATCTCGTGTCGACGCGCGACGGCGTGCTCGTCGCGCGTCACGAGAACGAGATCTCGGGCACGACGAACGTGTCCGCGCTGCCGCAGTTCGCGAGCCGCAAGGCGACCAAGACGATCGACGGCGCGCAGCTGACCGGCTGGTTCACCGAGGATTTCACGCTCGCCGAACTGAAGACGCTGCGCGCCCGCGAGCGCATTCCGCAGGTCCGCCCCGCGAACACCGCGTACAACGATCAGTTCGAGATTCCGACGTTCGACGAAATCGTCGCGCTCGCGAAGCAGATGTCCGCACAGACCGGCCGCACGATCCACCTGTATCCGGAAACCAAGCACCCGACCTACTTCCAGTCGATCGGCCTGCCGCTCGAGGACCGCCTCGTCGATGCCCTGCTGAAGGATGCGTACACGGCCCGCACCGCGACCGTCTACATCCAGTCGTTCGAGGTCGCGAACCTGAAGGCGATCCGCAACCGGATCAAGTCGAGCCAGCCGAACTGGAAGCTCGTGCAGCTGATGGACGAAGCCGGCCAGCGCCCGTACGACTTCGTGAAGGCGAACGACAAGCGCACCTACGGCGACCTGTCGACGCGCGACGGCATGCGCGAGGTCGCGACCTATGCGAACGGCGTCGGCCCGTACAAGACGTCGATCATCGCGGTCGCCGCGGACGGCACGCTGCAGCAGCCGACACCGTACGTGCGCTACGCGCACGAGGCCGGCCTCGTCGTGCATCCGTACACGTTCCGCCCGGAGAACAACTTCCTGCCCGCGTCGCTGAAGGACGGCGGCACGCCGGCCACGCGCAACACGGCAGGCTCGGTGCGCGAGATCCAGGCGTACCTGCGCGCGGGCATCGACGGCTTCTTCACCGACGATCCGGCCGTCGGCCGCACGGCCGTCGATACGTTCAAGCGCTGACACGCGCGTCGACCGGGCGCGGCGCGCGACGCGCGCGTTGCGCCCGGTTGCATCGCATCGGTCAGATCACGTTGAAGTGGTGCGTGCCGTCCCGCTTCAACTGGTCGACCAGCCCGTATTCCCAATCGAGATACGCCTGCATCGCGGCCGCCGCGTTGTCGGTGCCTTCGTACGGGCGCCGGTAGCGGTCGACGCGCGGCGAGGCGAGATGCGTCTCGCCGCTTTCGAGCGGCAGCCCGGCGTCGATCCACGCGGCCGTGCCGCCGGTGAGCACCCGGATCTCGGCCGAAGCCGGCAGCAGCGCACGCGCGTCGTCCGCCGCAAACCGCGCGAGCAGGCTCGACCCGCACGTGAACACATAACGCTTCGCGGCCGGAATCGCCGCGAGCGCGTCGCGCAGCTGCGCACGCACGGCGAACCACGCGCCCGGGATATGGCGCTTCACGTAGTTCGCGCTGGCCGTCACGTCGACGATCGCCAGCTCGCCGGGCGCCGCCTCCTTCAGCCAGCCCGCGAGCGTCGCGGGCGATACCTCCGCCACGGCCGGCGTCGCCGGCACGTCGCGCGGCGGCTGGCCGCGCTCGCCGAAA
>NZ_QOBB01000470.1:0-2027 GCF_024704855.1 Burkholderia sp. HAN2018
GGCGGCAGCCGAGGCGTCGGAAGCCGTTGCGGCGGGCGCGGACGCAGCGGCGGCGGACGCCGCGTCGTCGGCGAGCGCGGAGCCGACGCCTGCCGCGATCAGCGAGCCGGCCATCAGCAGGGACATCAGAAGTTTGCGCATCTTGGGTTTCCTCTTGTCGCTTGTCTTGTCTGTTCTGTTACAGCGCGTCTGCGCCCGTCTCCCCGGTGCGAATCCGGATCACCTGTTCGATCGCCGTGACGAAGATCTTGCCGTCGCCGATCTTGCCGGTGCGCGCGGCCCGCTCGATCGCCTCGACCGCCTGGTCGACGAGATCGTCGGACACCGCTGCCTCGATCTTCATCTTCGGCAGGAAATCGACCACGTATTCGGCGCCGCGATACAGCTCGGTGTGCCCCTTCTGGCGGCCGAACCCTTTTACCTCGGTCACCGTGATTCCCGAGACGCCAAGCGCCGACAGCGCCTCGCGCGTCTCATCGAGCTTGAACGGCTTGATGATTGCGGTAATGAGTTTCATGAAGTCCTCTCGCTGAGTTGTCCCGTCGAATTGGTTGGAATGTTGTAACGGACTCTCCTCAGCAACTCGCATGCCATGTCGATTCGAGCACCGTTTCAAAGGGCTTCATCAAGGGGTCGCATCCCGCGATGTAAGGTGCGCAAGCCCGGCCGAATGGCCAACGCGGGCCGCTTTGCTGGCGCGGCGAAAGGAACGTTGCTAGAGTGCACGCACGTCCCGGGTCACCGGGCCATTCACCCATGCCGGCGCCATGCCCGGAATTCGCGCCCCCGGCGCACCATTTCCGGTCATGCGTGCATCATGGGCACGTACGCAACTGAAGATGCACATTTTTTGTGCAAGGAAGGGGAATCACATGAAGCAACCCAGCGACGTTTTCAACGATCTGCAGTCGCGCGTCAGCGATCTGCTGAAAAACTCGCCGGCCAAGGACGTCGAGCGCAACGTGAAGGCCATGCTGTCGCAAGGCTTTTCGAAACTCGACCTCGTCACGCGCGAGGAATTCGACACGCAGGCCCAGGTGCTCGCCCGCACCCGTGTGCGCCTCGAGGAACTCGAAAAGCGCGTCGCCGAACTCGAGCAGAAGCTCGCCGCGCCGCAAGCCTGACGCCCCACCCGGCCGCAAGGTCCGGGCGCGGGCCGCCTCGTGCGGCCCGTGCCCGCCAGCCCCGAAAACCTGAAACCCTGAAGCCGCGCTACCGCGCTTCGTCGTAAGTCGTTCTCCGCAGCACCTCCGCTCTTCGCTGTCCCTCGCTCTTCGCAGCACCCCGTTCTTCGCAGTCCCTCGCTCTTTTCCCGCGCCACGCCGGCAAGCGCGCACCGATTCCTCCGATTCCCGCGGCATGCGGCCACGAACGGCCGTCGCCCGTCCGTCTTGTCTACAGGAGCCTCGCCATGTCGCTCGCCGTGGTGCGCAGTCGCGCGCCCGCCTCCGGCCGTGCGCCGGACGTCACCGTCGAAGTCCATCTCGCCAACGGGCTGCCGTCGTTCTCGATCGTCGGCCTGCCCGATCTCGAGGTCCGCGAAAGCCGCGAGCGCGTGCGTGCCGCGCTGCAGAACTGCGGTTTCGAATTCCCCGTGCGCCGCATCACCGTCAACCTCGCGCCGGCCGACCTGCCGAAGGAGTCGGGGCGGTTCGACCTGCCGATCGCGCTCGGCATCCTCGCCGCGAGCGGCCAGATCCCGGCCGACGCGCTGGCCGGCCGCGAATTCGCGGGCGAACTGTCGCTGACCGGCGCGCTGCGGCCGATGCGCGGCGCGTTCGCGATGGCGTGCGGGGTCGCGCGGGACTGGCAGGTCGCGGAAAGCGGTGCGGCTTCCGGTTCGGGCAACGGTAATCAACGGGCCGCCCCCGATCCGGCCGCCGTCGCGTCAAACGCTCCCGAGCTGTACCTGCCGCTCGCCAGCGCCGCCGAGGCGGCGCTCGTGCCGGGCGTCACCGTGTTCGGTGCACCGGACCTGCCCGCGCTGTGCGCCCACCTCGCCGGGGCGCCCGACGCCCGGCTCGCAC
>NZ_QOBB01000471.1:0-1966 GCF_024704855.1 Burkholderia sp. HAN2018
GTGCGAGCGGATCGCATCCGCAGGCGAGCGGCGCGGGTTCGGCGATGCGAGGATGGCGTTCTCGTACGCGTTCCACGCAAGCGCCACCGCTCGCTGCCGGGCCGCGCCCGCGCCGGGTTGCAGCCGCCGCGCGCAGCACGCCAGCAGGCGATCCGGCTGGCTGCAGCCGGCCGCCGCGTACAGGCGTCGCCATTCGCGGGGCGCGCGCGTTCGCGACGTCGTGAACAAACGGCGGACTTCGCGTCGCGACGTCAGGAACAGCCCGCGCAGCACGACGCCGGTGACCCGTGCGGGATGTGTGCCCGCGTATGCAAGTGCGAGTGCCGCGCCCCACGAGCCGCCGACGACGCCCCAGCGCGCGATGCCGAGCTGCGCGCGCACCGCTTCGAGATCGTCGATCAACCGCGCGGTGTCGTTGTGGCGTGTGCCGCCGCGTGGTGCCGACGCGCCCGCGCCGCGCTGGTCGACGAGCACGACGCGCATCCGCGTCAGGTCGTACAGCCGCAGGATGCCGGCCTGGCTGCCGCTGCCGGGCCCGCCGTGCAGCACCACGACCGGATGGCCGTGCGCCGCGCCGGCGACGGAGAACGCGATCGATTGCGCGTCGCGGTGCAAGCGTCCGCGAACGGGCGCGGCGAGCGCGGACGGTGACGCCGGCGACGCGGGTCGGGATCGGGATAGGGGGCGAATCGGGGCAGGCATCGTGTCGAATCGGTTCGGGGGGAAGCGGGGCAATCGTCATGCGGCCGCGAGAGAGCCGATGCGACCACTGTAATTGAGCCACGACAAAGCCAGAAACGCGCCAGCCGCAAAGATCGGGATTCGCACGGGTAGTCACGCGTCGGGCAGACGCGGTATCACGAAGACCGGCCCGTCCGGTGACCCGACCTGCCCGGCGGAGCCGGATCGTGTCTTGCAATCTGCTTTCGATTGGGGCCGTGCCCCTCGCGTGGCCCGATGCTTGCTTGCAATGACGGCAAAGAGTCCGGCAACTGACCGGAAGATCCCCGGAGGAGACAATGCGCGATGACGTAGAGCAGGCGGCCGGATCGCGGGCCGCGCATTCCGCCGGCTGGCCCGCGCCGTCGATCCAGAAAGCCCATGAGCGGTCCGAGACGTTCGGCCTGCAGGTCTCGGCACGCCCCGACTACGACGTGCTGTCGAGCGCGGCGCTGGTGCTCAAGCGCGAGCAGAGCCGCGTGCTGTGCGCGCATGCGATGCCGGTGATGGAGACGCTGCACGAGCAGATCGTCAACACGCAGAGCATGATCGTGCTGACCGATGCGCAGGGGTTGATCCTGCATTCGATCGGCGACGACGATTTCCTGCGCCGCGCGGAGAAGGTCGCGCTGCGCCCGGGCGCGAACTGGGCGGAGGACCGGCAGGGCACCAACGCGATCGGTACGGCGCTCGCCGAGCTGTGCCCGATGGTCGTTCACGGCGACCAGCACTTCCTCGCTGCGAACCGCTTCCTCACCTGTTCGAGCGTGCCGATCCTCGATCCGTACGGCGACGCGATCGGTGTGCTCGACGTGACCGGCGACCACCGCAGCTACCACCAGCACACGATGGCGCTCGCGAAGATGTCGGTGCAGATGATCGAGAATCACCTGTTTACGACGACCTTTCAGGAGACGTTGCAGGTGTCGTTCCATGGCCGCCCCGAGTTCCTCGGCACGCTGATGGAGGGGATCGTCGCCTTCACCGCCGACGGCCGTTTCCTGTCGGCCAATCGCAGTGCGCAGTTCCAGCTCGGCATGCCGCTCGCCGCGCTGCGCGCGCATACGCTGTCGTCGCTGTTCGACGTCACGAGCGCACAGTTGATCGACCGCATGCGCGCGAGCACCGACCGGCACCTGATGCTGAACCTCGGCACCGGCGCGGTGGTCTGCGCGCGCGTGCATTTCCGGCGCGCGACGCTCGCCGAAGGCAGCCGGCCGACGGACGTTCACGACGCGGGTGCGCC
>NZ_QOBB01000472.1:0-1985 GCF_024704855.1 Burkholderia sp. HAN2018
CGGGCGGGCAAGGCCGGGCGGGCGCGAACGGCCGCGCCGGGCGGCGCGAATTGCCCGTGAATCGTCCGCGAATCGTCTGTGAATTGCTGGTAAACACCGTCGGGCCGCCGCCGGGCGGCCGCGAAAGTTTTCCTGCCGACTGCCGTAAACCTGTTTAACGGCGGTCTCCCCGCCGGTCATTCGTGAGGGACAGGCAGTGCTGATTATCGTGGGAACACTCGTGACGCTGTTGTCCGTCTTCGGCGGTTATGCGCTGGCAGGCGGGCATCTGGGCGCGTTGATCCAGCCCGTCGAGATCCTGATGATCGTGGGTGCCGGCGTCGGCGCATTCATCCTCGGCAACGGCGGCAAGACCATCAAGGCGACGCTGCGCGTGCTGCCGACGCTCTTCAAGGGCTCGAAATACACGAAGGATGTCTACATGGAGCTGATGGCGCTTCTTTACGTGCTGCTCGCGAAGGCACGCAAGGAAGGCACGCTCACGCTCGAGGCCGACATCGATGATCCGGAAAAGAGCCCGATCTTCACGCAATACCCGAAGATCCTCGCCGATCACCACATCGTCGAATTCCTGACCGACTACCTGCGCCTGATGGTGGGCGGCAACATGAACGCGTTCGAGATCGAGAGCCTGATGGACGAGGAGATCGAGACGCACCACGCGGAAGGCGAAGGCCCCGCGCATGCGTTGATGCGCGTCGGCGACGCGATGCCGGCGTTCGGCATCGTCGCGGCCGTGATGGGCGTCGTGCACACGATGGCGTCCGCCGACAAGCCGCCCGCGGTGCTCGGCGCGATGATCGCGCAGGCGCTGGTCGGCACGTTCCTCGGGATCCTGCTGTCGTACGGGCTGATCGGGCCGCTCGCGAGCCTCGCGGAGCAGCGCGTCGCCGAGTCGACCAAGATGTTCCAGTGCATCAAGGTGACGATCCTCGCGACGCTGAACGGCTATGCGCCGGCGATCGCGGTCGAGTTCGGCCGCAAGGTGCTGTTCTCGACCGAGCGCCCGTCGTTTTCCGAGCTCGAAGAGCACGTGCGTCGCGTGAAGGCGAAGTGACGCGGAGCCCCCGATGAGCAAGAGCAAGGATCGCGCAATCGTCGTCAAGCGGGTGGCCCCGGCAAAGAAGGGCCACCACGGCGGCGCATGGAAGCTCGCGTACGCGGACTTCATGACCGCGATGATGGCGTTCTTCCTGCTGATGTGGCTGCTGAGCTCGGTCACGCCGGTGCAGCTGAAGGGGATCGCCGAATACTTCAACACGCCGCTGAAGGCCGCGCTGTTCGGCAGCGGCGACCGCAGCTCGCAGGATTCCAGCATCATCAACGGCGGCGGCCGCGACCTGTCGAGCGTCGACGCCGGCACGCTGCGCCGCACCGACGGCATGACGCAGCTCGCCGAGCGCCTCGCGAAAGCGGGCGACGAGAATTCCCGGTCGCAGGCGCAGGGTGCGCAGGACCGGCTCGAGCAGGCGCGCCTGCACGACCTGCAGATCAAGCTGATGGCCGCGATCGAGGCCAACCCGACGCTGCGCCAGTTCAAGCAGCAGATCCGCATCGATTCGACGCTGATGGGGCTGCGCATCGAGATCGTCGATTCGCAGAAGCGGCCGATGTTCGCGATGTCGAGCGACAACGTCGAGCCGTACATGCGCGACATCCTGCGCGAGATCGGCAAGACGCTGAACGACGTGCCGAACCGGATCATCGTCCAGGGCCATACCGACGCCGTGCCGTACGCGGGCGGCGAGGGCGGCTACAGCAACTGGGAACTGTCGGCCGACCGCGCGAATGCGTCGCGCCGCGAGCTGATCTCCGGCGGCATGGACGAGGCGAAGGTGCTGCGGGTGCTCGGCCTCGCGTCGACGCAGAACCTGAACAAGGCCGACCCGCTCGACCCGGAAAACCGCCGGATCAGCGTGATCGTGCTGAACCGCAAATCCGAAGAGGCGCTGATGCGCGACGATGCGACGACCACGACGCTGTCG
>NZ_QOBB01000473.1:0-1963 GCF_024704855.1 Burkholderia sp. HAN2018
GGCCGCGTAGTGCGCGCCGGCCTGATATGCCGCGACGGCGCCGACCGCGGCGATGCCGCGTGCGACAGGCAGCAGCCGGCTCATCGGCGGCCTCCGTGCGTACGGCGCGGGTACCCGTCACCGGCGGCCGGGCGGCGGCGGAAGGACGGGCGAACCGGAACGGAGCGGAAGGACGGGCGCGGCATGACTGGCGACATCGGGCGGATCGTGGCCGGACGCGAGGGTCGGGCCGTCAAACATCAGATGAAAGGCGGCCGGGACGGGTCCGGGCCGGTGGTCGGGCACGCTCATTTTAGGGCCGCGGCACCGCGTGTTCGGAGCGGGCGCGAACGGGTTTTGTAACCGATTGTATGGCGCCGGACGAACGGTTTCGCGGGGTCGGTCCATTTCCATCCAAAGCGGCTCAAGCATCTGGTGCATTCGGGTCCCGCAACGGGGCGCCGCGCCGGCCCGCCAGTCTGTAACCATTGGCGGTATACGGCCCGATACCCGTTCGTCTAGAATCCGCGTAACTTTTACAAACGATCCCCAAAAAACGCAGGCGGGGAAGCCGGCAGACGCCGGAGGGACGGAGATTCGCACGCGCCGGGCGTGCATGGCGATTGCCGTTTCCGGGCGCCTTCCGCTGCCACGGGCCGCCTGCCCGCACGCATGATGAACGCACTGGAACAAGAGCTCGCCACGCTGATCATCGGCGAACTGAATCTCGAAGACGTCCCGCTCGAAACAGTGACGGCCGACACCCCGCTGTACGGCGAGGGTTTCGGGCTCGACTCCATCGACATCCTGGAAATCGCGCTGCTGATCTCGAAGAAATTCGGCTTCGAGCTGCGTTCGGACAATCCGGACAACCAGAAGATCTTCGCGACGCTCGGTGCACTGGCTGCGTACGTCGCCGCGCACCGCACGAAGTGACGGCGTCGCGCATGGGCGCGGCGCGCAGATGAGGACGGCACGCGGCCGCGATCGGCAGACGATACGCGGCCGCGTCGATCGAGGTGAAACGCGATGAACGGAGCAATTCGATGCGGGCGCTCGTGACGGGCGGCAGCGGCGCACTCGGGCAGGCGATCTGCACGGCGCTCGCGCAGGCCGGCCATGAAGTGTGGGTGCATGCGAACCGCCATCTCGCGCAGGCGGAAGCGGTCGCGCAGCAGATCGTCGCGGCCGGCGGCACCGCGCGCGCGATCGCGTTCGACGTGACCGACGCCGATGCGACGCTCGCCGCGCTGGCGCCGCTGGCCGACGATGCGCCGGTGCAGATCCTCGTCAACAACGCGGGCATTCACGACGATGCGCCGATGGCCGGCATGTCGCGCCGGCAGTGGCACAGCGTGATCGACGTGACGCTCAACGGCTTCTTCAACGTCACGCAGCCGCTGTTGCTGCCGATGATCCGCACGCGGCGCGGACGGATCGTCAACATCGCGTCGGTGGCCGGCGTGACCGGCAATCGCGGGCAGGTCAACTACGCGGCCGCGAAGGCGGGGCTGATCGGCGCGACGAAGTCGCTGTCGCTGGAGCTCGCGTCGCGCGGCATCACCGTGAACGCGGTCGCGCCCGGCATCATCGAATCGCCGATGGCCGAACAGGCGTTTCCCGCCGAACGCATCAAGCAGCTCGTGCCCGCGCAGCGCGCGGGCCGGCCCGACGAAGTCGCGGCGATGGTCGCGTACCTGGTGTCCGACGCCGCGGCCTATGTGACGGGGCAGGTGCTGTCCGTCAACGGCGGGCTCGCATGACGAGGCGCGCGGCGTCGGCGTGACGTAATGCAACGCGGCATGACGCAACGCAGCGCATGCCGCGAGGTTGCGCGGCCAGCGCCGCATAGTGAGGAAATCGAAGTGTCCGTGCATCCAGTCGACGCCGAACGGCGCCCGTGTTCCCTGTCGTCCCCCGCTGCACCGTTAGCGCGCGGGCAGGCGGCGGCCGGGCCGGCCGCATCGCGACCGGGCGTGCCGCT
>NZ_QOBB01000474.1:0-1884 GCF_024704855.1 Burkholderia sp. HAN2018
CGACATCGGCGTGTCGGCCGGCTACCCGGTGCTGTGGACGGGCGACCGCCTCGCGGCCGCGACGGCCGGCGTCGCCGAGGCGCGCGCGCGGCTCGCGACCCCGCCGTCGAACCTGCTGAACGCGAACGGCTGGAGCTGGATCGGCGATACGGCCGGCAAGTACGGCCAGGACTACACGTTGCGCGCGTACGCGGCCTACACGCAGTTCGGCACCGCGACGCGCGACGACGAAACGCTCGCGGTCGTGCGTGTCGACAGCGACGGCCATCAGTTGAACGGAGCGAACCGCTACGTGCTGCATTTCGCGCCGGGCGCGCTGCCGCCGGTTCGCGCGTTCTGGACGCTCACGCCGTATGCGACGAACGGCGCGCTGCCCGACGTCGGGTCGGCGCGTCGCTCGCTCGGCGATCGCGACCGCCTGCGCCGCAATCACGACGGGTCGATCGACATCGTCGTGTCGGCGTCGCCGGGCGGCACGCATGCGGGCAACTGGCTGCCGGCGCCGCGCGCCGATTTCGCACTCGCGTTGCGCCTGTACGCACCGAAGCCGCAGGCGAGCGACGGGTCGTGGATGCCGCCCGTCGTCGTCCGGAAATGAACGGATGACCGGCGGCGTTGTCCGACCGGCGGGCGCGACGGCGCCCGAACCCCGTACCGTCACCTCCTGAGCCTATACTTTCGGGATAGCGTGCGCGGCCGACCGGTTCTCCGGTACGGCCGGCATCCCATCCCGAGGCATTCAAGCATGGCAAGCGCAGACAAAGAAACCGTATCCTCGACCCTCCATGCCCTCGGTGGCGTTGCACGCTCGCGCCGCACCCGGCGCATCGGCCTCGGCCTGCTGATCTTCCTCGTTTTATTCGGACTGCTCGGGTTCTTCGCGGCGCCGCCGCTGATCCGCCATATCGCCGAACAGCAACTGAGCCAGCAGCTCGACCGCCCCGCCACGATCCGGCGCATCGCGCTGAACCCGTACACGCTGAACCTCGAGGCCGACGGCATCCATCTCGGCGACAAGGGTGGGCAGGGCGACTTCATCGACATCGCGAAGCTCGTCGTGCGGCCGTCGTGGTCGTCGCTGTTCCGCGGTGCGCCGATCGTCAATGAAGTCCGCCTCGACTCGCCGCGCTTCCATATCGTCCGCTACGATGCGCAGCGCTTCAATTTCACCGACCTGATCGAGAAATTCTCGACGCCGTCGCCCAAACCGGAAAGCAAGCCGACGCAGTTCTCGGTGTCGAACATCCAGGTCAACAACGGCCGGATCGATTTCGACGACCGCCTGCTGAACGAAAAGCACGTCGTCGACAACTGGACGCTCGGCATTCCGTATATCGCGACGCTGGCATCGAAGACCGACATCTTCGTCGAGCCGAAGCTGCGCGCGCGCTTCGACGGCAGCCCGATTGCGATCGACGGCAAGACCAAGCCGTTCGCGCAGTCGCGCGAATCGGAGATCGCGCTGAAATTCGACGGCCTCGACGTGCCGAAGCTGATCTCGTACGTGCCCGCGAAGCTGCCGGTGGCCGTGACGAGCGGCCTGCTGAGCAGCGACCTCAAGGTCAATTTCGTGATGAGCGGCGAGACGCCCGCGCTGCGCGTATCGGGCACCGTCGACCTGAACGACGCGAAGGTGACGGACCGCGCGTCCGCGCCGCTGTTCGCCGCGCGCGGCGTGCATGTCGCGGCGGCCAGCCTCGAGCCGCTGCGCAACGCGTTGCACTTCGACGAGATCCGGATCGACCAGCCGGTGGTCGACCTGTCGCGCGACAAGCAGGGCGTGCTGAACGTCGAGAAGCTCGCCGCGCAGCCGGCAGCCGCATCGAACGCCGCCGCGGGCAAGCCGGCGGCGCCGGGCGCCGCGGCCGCTTCTGCGGCTGCGGT
>NZ_QOBB01000475.1:0-1946 GCF_024704855.1 Burkholderia sp. HAN2018
GCCAGCGCGGCCGCGCGGCCGTCGCGCACCAGGAACGTCACGTCGCGCCCCGCCGCGGCCAGCCGGCCGCCGAAGTATCCGCCGACCGCGCCGGCCCCCACCACCAGAATTCGCATCGTTGCCTCCTTTCGGTTTCATTCGCCGCCGCGCCGCGCGCGCGGCGCGCATTCAAACGCCCCGACAGTATAGCGACGCCCGTTATGCATATGCATAGATACCCTTTTCGGTGTCGAAGGCATCGGCGACGGCGCCGGGCTCCTAGGGATAACCCGCCTACGGCAACGCACGTCGGGCGCCGTCAAGATACTTATCCCGTCACGCCGCCCCGGCGAGCTTCCACGACTGACCGACCACACACCATGCGCAACCTTTCCCTGAATCAGAAACTCGCCTCGATGATCGTCATCCTCTGGCTCGGCCTGCTCGTGATCGCCGGGCTCGGGGCCTGGCAGACGCGCGCATCGATGATCGCGGACCGCCGCGACCAGCTCGCGTCGCTGGTCGCGCAGGCCGCGAGCGTGACCGATCATTACTACAAGCTGTCGCAGCAGAACGCGCTGCCGGAAGCCGACGCGAAGCAGAAGGCGCTCGAGGCGATCGCCGCGATGCGTTCCGGCGCCGACGGCTACATTTCCGTCAACGACTCGAAGCCCGTGATCGTGATGCATCCGATCAAGGCCGACCTCAACGGCAAGGACGTGTCGAATTTCACCGATCCGAACGGCAAGCACCTGTTCGTCGAGATCGTGAAGGCCGGCAACCTCGAAGGCGGCAAGGGCTTCGTCGAGTATCTGTGGCCGAAGCCGGGCGCCGACAAGCCGCAGGAGAAAACCAGCGCCGTGCAGCGCTTCGCGCCCTGGGACTGGTACATCGTGACCGGCATGTACATGAACGACGTGCGCACCGCCGTGCTCGAAAGCGTCGGCCGCTGGCTCGCGATGACGACCGTGCTCGGCGGGATCGCGACCGCCGTGATGGTGCTGGTGCTGAAAAGCGTGCGCGCGAACCTCGGCGGCGAGCTGGAAGTGGCACTCGACGCCGCGCAGCGCATCGCGCAGGGCGACCTGACCGCGCACGTCGCCGTGAAGCACGACGATCGCGGCAGCCTGCTGCACGCGCTGCACACGATGCAAGGCGGGCTGATCGACATGGTGTCGCGCGTGCGGATGGGTACCGAGAACATCAACGTCGGCGCAAGCGAGATCGCGTCGGGCAACACGGACCTGTCGCAGCGCACCGAGGAACAGGCGGCCGCGCTCGTGCAGACCGCGTCGAGCATGGACCAGATGACCGCGAACGTGAAGCAGAACGCGGACAACGCCGCCCAGGCCGCGTCGCTCGCCGGCCAGGCCGCGCAGGTCGCGACGCGCGGCAGCGCGGTGGTCGACGACGTCGTGCGCACGATGAACGAGATCACCGACCGCTCGCACAAGATCGGCGACATCATCGGCGTGATCGACGGGATCGCGTTCCAGACCAACATCCTCGCGCTGAATGCGGCCGTCGAAGCCGCGCGCGCGGGCGAACAGGGTCGCGGCTTCGCAGTGGTCGCGGCCGAAGTGCGCTCGCTCGCGCAACGCTCGGCGACGGCGGCGAAGGAAATCAAGTCGCTGATCGTGTCGTCGAACGAGACCGTCGAGCAAGGCGCGGCGCTCGTCACGCACGCGGGCGAGACGATGGCCGAGATCGTGCAGTCGGTGCGGCGCGTGAACGAGATCCTCGACGAGATCAGCCATGCGTCGCGCGAACAGAGCGCCGGCATCGAGCAGGTCAATCGCGCGGTGGGCGAGATGGACCAGGTCACGCAGCAGAACGCGGCGCTCGTCGAAGAAGCGGCGGCCGCCGCGCATTCGCTGCGCGATCAGGCCGAGGCGCTGCGGGACGCCGTGACGCGGTTTGCGTTGCCGGCCTGACGGCGGCCGCCCGGCGCGCGCGGGCTCACGCCG
>NZ_QOBB01000476.1:0-1868 GCF_024704855.1 Burkholderia sp. HAN2018
CGAAGCGCTCGCGCAGCAGCACGCGCAGGCGATCGCGGAAGCGCAGGCCGCCGCGCAGCGTCACGCCGACGCCACCGCCGAGGCCGAAGCCGTCACGCAACGCCATACCGAAGCGATCGCGCAGGCCGAGGCGGCCGCGCAACGCCACGCCGACGCCGCCGCGCAGGCCGAGGCCGTCACGCAACGCCATACCGAAGCGATCGCACAAGCCGAAGCGGCTGCGCAGCACCACGCGAAGGCCATCGCCGACGCCGAGGCGCTGGTCGAGGCCGTCGTCAAGGAAGCCGCGACGAGCGCGGTGGCCGCCACGGCCGTTGCGGCGGAAGTCGTCGAACCCGCACCGGCCGACACGCCGGCGGCGGAACCGGCCGTGAACGCGCCTGCGCCGGCCGTGGCCGAAGCGGTGGAGGCAACGGCCGACACCGGGACGGCAATCGTCGCGACGGCGCAAGCCGACACGCCGGTTGAAGGTGAAGTCGAAGCCGAAGCCGCCACCACGCAGGCGCCGTCCGACAAATCGACGCTGCACGTATCGCGTCCGACGCAGAACGAACTCACGCTGACCATCAACGGCGAATCGATCACGCTGCATCCGGAGCAACTGGGCCAGTTGATCGAGGAACTCGCGCATGCACGCGCGTCGATGCAGCCGGAGCCGCCGCCCGGCATCCCGGCCGGCTGGCGCTTCGTGACGACGAAGAACCCGATGATGGCCGTGCAGAAGCAGTCGAACGGCGACCGCCTGCTGGTCGCCCGTCACACGGGCTACGGCTGGGTGCCGTTCACGTTCTCGCCGGACGTCGTGATCCAGATGTACATGATGCTGACCCAGCGCTAGGCACCGGCAGGCAGCCCCCGCCGAAAACGAAACAGCCCGACCGTTTCCACGATCGGGCTGTTTGCTTTCCGGCTGCCGGGAGGCACGCCTCCCGGGATCCGCTCAGCGCTCCACCGGCGCCTGCACGCGCGCCTTCCACTGGCCGCCCTTGCCGCGCCAGTAGCGCCACGCGGACGCGAACGTCGCGCCGACGTAGAACAGCGCGACGAGCGGCAGCGCAGGCGCCCACAGCGGCGAGCGCCGGTAGTAGCGCAACATCGGCGCATACGCGGCGCACATCGACGCCCATGCGAGCCACGCCGGCCACGCGCGCGCGCCGTACGCGAGCGCCGCGGCGGGCGGCACGAGATAGATGATCGTCATCCCGAGCAGCGTGCCGGCCAGCAGCAGCGGCGAGTAGTGCAGCTGCGTAAACGCCGTGCGCGCGATCATGTTCCAGATGTCGCGCCAGCTGTCGTACGGGCGCAGCGACACGCTGCGGTCGGCCAGGTCGAGCCGGATCGGGTGGCGGCCGCTGCCGCGGTGCTTGATCTGCGCGGCCAGGCTGCAGTCGTCGATCAGCGCGCCGCGGATCGACTCGATGCCGCCCGCTTCCTCGAGCGCCGTGCGCTTCACCAGCATGCAGCCGCCCGCGGCACCGGCCGTCCGGTTGCGCGGGTTGTTGATCCACGAGAACGGGTAGAGCTTCGCGAAGAAGAACACGAACGCCGGGATCAGCGCCTTTTCCCAGAACGAATCGCAGCGCAGCCGCACCATCAGCGACACGAGATCGCGGTTCTCGGCCTGCGCGCGCGTGACGAGCTGCGCGACGGCGTCCGGCGGATGGCCGATGTCGGCGTCCGTCAGCAGCAGGTAGTCGGCCGGCAGGCCGAGCGCCTGCACCGCGGCGATCCCCTGCGACTGCGCCCACACCTTGCCCGACCAGCCGGCCGGCAGCGGCTTCGCGGCCAGCACCGTCAGCCGGTCGGCGCGGTTGATGGCGAGCGCGGCCGCGCGGGCCGCGTCGGCGGTGCCGTCGTCGCTGTGGTCG
>NZ_QOBB01000477.1:0-1919 GCF_024704855.1 Burkholderia sp. HAN2018
GACGAGGGGCGCGGCTGGCTGGAAACGGCCGCGACGGCGAACGGCAAGGCCGACGCGCCGGCCGCCCGGCGGGCGCAGCTCGCGCTCGGCAAGGCGTTGCTGCTCGGCAGCAGCGACATGCCGAAGGACTATGCACGCGCCCGCACGCTGCTCGGCGAAGCGGCCGCGCAGGGCGACCCGGCCGCCGCGTATTACCTCGGGCTGATCTATCGCAGCGGCTACGGGATCGCCGCCGATCCCGTGCAGGCCGCGCACTGGTTCGAGGTCGCGTCGCGCGCGGACATCCCGGCCGCAGACTTCATGCTCGCGAACGCGTACCGCGACGGCAGCGGCGTGCCGCGCGACGACGCACGCGCGCTCGCGCTGTATCGCCGGGCCGCCGAGCACGAGTTGCCGGAGGCCGTGCAGACGCTCGCGATGGCCTACCGCAACGGCGAGCTCGGGCTCAAGCCCGACGCGGACGAATTCCACGCGCAGTGGATCGAGACCGCGCATGCGCTGAAGCATCCGGTCGTCGCGCCGTAACGCGAACCCGCATCGCACCGGCTGCCTGACGGGCAAGCCCCGACGCTCCGCGCATCGATCATCCGGCAACGGAATCGATCGCGGCGCGCGGGTGCGCGCCTGTTGCATTGCCGCCACCCGGCCGCTCCCCGTCGATCGGCCGGCGTGCGGCGATGCATTAACATGCAGCCTCACAATAAAACCTGAGAGAACTGCATTCATGTCCCTTCGCCTGTCCGGGCGTCGCGCCGCTGCCGTCGGCGCCGCCGCCATTGCCATTGCCCTCTCCGCCGCGCCGCTCGCTGCATTCGCCGCGCCGCCCGCCCAACCCGACATCTTCAACGCCGCGATCTGCAATCCGCCGTTCACGTCGGACCTGATGGACTCGATCTACAACACCGTCAAGGCCACCGATCCGAAGCCGGACGAATCGATGCTGGGCGCCGCGGTCTTCCGCCTGCCGGAGCCGATCCACCGGGACGGCTTCACGACGCAGCACGTCGTGTTCACCAGCACCGGGATCGGCGTGCTCGTGGACGGCGAAGTCGCCGGCCAGCTCGCGCAACGCTACAAGCTCGCGCCTGAAAAGGGGCATCTGCTGGGCGCGTCGTCGGCAGGCTATTCGCGCCGCCTGACGGTGCGCGGCCCGGGCGGCGCGCTGATCCTCGTGTCGGCCCGCCAGGGCCCGGCGCTGAAGGGCAAGACGCTGCTCGCGTGCGAAATGACGTCCGAAGAAGACATCAAGGCGCTGGAGCAGATGGAAAAGCATTGAGTCGTGCGGCGGCACGCCGGCGCCGCGCGCATGCGGGCGGCCGTGCGCAGCCTTGGTGGTAGATGCTGGTCGGTCACCGCCGATTGGTCACTGCCGATTGGTCACTGCCGGTTCGTCGCTACCGGTCGGTCGCTGCCGATTGGTCGCTGCCGGTTGGTCGCTGCCGGTTGGTCATTGCCGATCGGTCGCCGCCGGCCAGTCGCCGCCGGTCGATCGCTGCCGGTCGACCACTGCCGGTCGATCACTGCCGGTCGATCGCTGCCGGTCGATCACTGCCAATCGATCGCTGCCGATCGATCACTGCCGATCGATCACTGCCAATCGATCACTGCCAATCGATCACTGCCGGTCGATCACTGCCGGTCGATCACTGCCGGTGGCGCGCGCCGCTCGACGCGCGCCACCACCCCCTGTCGCTACAATAGGCGCCATGAACGCCCCCACCTCCTCCGACACGCCCGATTCCGGCGACGCGCACATCGCGCGCAACCGGCTCGAGGCGCACCTGGACGCCGCGCCGCGTGCGTGGCCGCTCGACATCGTCGCCGCCACCGGCTCGACCAACGCCGACGTCGCCACCCGGCTCAAGGCGCTGCCGCGCCACGCGAACGCGCTGCCCGCGCCGCTCGTGCGCGTGGCGTTC
>NZ_QOBB01000478.1:0-1908 GCF_024704855.1 Burkholderia sp. HAN2018
TGCCGGCCGAGGGCGTGGACGCCGTGCCGGTGCCCGGCGTGCCGACCTGCGAGGTCGCGCCGCCGCCGGCGGGCGCCGATACGGTGCCGGTCAGCAGGCTGTCGAGGCGGCTCGCCAGCAGCGCGGCCGCAACGGAGTCGATACCGGTCATGATCGGAGCCTGCTCACCTCAGCCACATCGTTGCGAATCCGGGAACGGCACGCCGGTGCCGCTCGCGGGAACTGCGCGCCTCCCGCAACGGGCTCGTGCGCCCCGCGCCCGCCCCTCCGCCTCCCGGCTTCCCGGGAAACGGGCCCTACCCGCGCGCGCGGTAGAGATCGGTCAATACCTTGGTCGAGCGCCGCGCCTCGAACAGCGCGGACAGCCGCGCGACGTCCGGGCTCGCGAGGTCGCGGATCGCGGCGTCGTCGGCCAGGATGCGGCGGATCAGGTCGAGCTTGCGGCCGAGATCCGATTCGTCGAGCACGACGCCCGGATCGGCTTCCTTCAGCCCGTCGACGAGTGCCGTGAATTCGGCCTGCAACCCCGGCAACGCGCTCCAGTCGGCGCTGCGGGCAGCGCCCAGCATCCGGCCCGACACGGCGGCGAGCGCCTCGTAACGTGCGAAGTATTCGGCCTTGCGATTCATCTCGATGCTTCCACTGCCTGTTGCGCGGCCATCCGCGCGACTTCCGGGGCGATCCCCGTCCATGCTTCCTCGAGCGTCGCGAGCAGCCCGTCGACCTCGACCAGCATCGCGTCGCTCGCCTGCGCGTTCGCTTCCAGCAGACGCCGGCCGATATACGCATACAGCGCGTCCAGCCGCTCCGCGATCTCGCCGCCCGCGTCGCGGTTCAGCGACGCCTTCAGCCCGCTCTCGACGATCCGGATCGCCTTGCCGATCGCATCGCCGCGCGCGGACACATTGCCCTGCTGCAAATGCATGCGCGCCAGCGCAACCGCCTGCCGCGCGCCCTGGTACAGCATCGCGATCAAACGGTGCGGGGAGGCGCCCATCACCCCCGTCTCGACGCCGACACGCGCGTATGCACTGGCTCCAGCGTGTCCTGGGGAAAACATGCGCTTCTCCTTGTTATGCCTTGGCTATACGGGAACCGCCGCCGTGCATCGCACGACGCGGCCTTCACCGGAGTTATCGGAAGGGATTTGAAAAGCTTTAGGCAAGCGCGGCCTGCCGCCGGGGCGCCGAAGGCGCCGGCCCGGAGGCCTTCCCTGAACGACTTTCGCCGGATCGACTTTCGCCGGATGGCCGCCCACGGGTGCCCGTCGCCGGGTACCCGTCCCCGGGTGCCGCGCGCATCACACCGACATCTGCATGATGTCGTTGTAAGCGCTCACCAGCTTGTTGCGGACCTGGAGCCCGAACTGGAAGCCGATGTTGGCTTTCTGCATGTCGACCATCACGTCGTTCAGCGAGACGTTCGGCGCACCGACCTCGAACGCCTGCGCCTCGCCGAGCGCGTGCTGCTGGTCGCCGCTGATCTTGTCGAGCGACGCCTTCATCGCGCTCGCGAACGTGCCGGCCGTCGCCGCGCCCGAACCGGCCAGCGCTGCCGTCGGGCTCGCGACGCCGCCGGACGCCTGCGCGGCCATCGACTGCATCTGTTGCAACACCGAACCGATTCCGCTGACGTTCGCAGTCATGCTGTCCCCAAAACCGAGAGAAGAGACCCGGCGCACCGGGTGTTTCCGCCGGCGCCGCACCACGCGCACCATGCCGGATCGCGAAAAAGGATAGCAGCGCGCCGCGCGTCAAAGCCGAGAAAGTACGGGGGAAACCCCGCTCTTTTCAGTCGATCGGAACCGGGCCCGGGTCACGATAATCGCATCGTGTCATTGTCCGCCCGCTCGTCCGAGCGAGCTCAGTCGTCCCGCTCCGGAGAAACTCGACGCATGGATTCGCAGGC
>NZ_QOBB01000479.1:0-1813 GCF_024704855.1 Burkholderia sp. HAN2018
CGCCGGCGGGCGCAAGCGGCGGCTGACCGGCATCAGGCGGGCGGCGCACGTGCACGCGCACGTGGCGTGCGCCGGTTCGTCGCCCGTGCGCTGCCGTGCGGCATGCATGTGCGGCACTGGCGTCGCAGGAGGCGCGTGCGCGCCGTATCTGCGCGTGAAAGATTTGCAAGGACCGTTGTAGCGATTCCCGGACCGGCGCCGGCATCACGCCGGCGCACGCCGTCCGGAACAGGAGGTGCGATGCAGAACGCGGAATCGAATCCAACCCCGCAACAGCAGCAGGAACAGATCGCGAGGAGTCCGGTGAAGACCCCGGCAGCCGGCGACATGCCCGACGCGGCGACCCAGGCCGCCGAGGTGGCGAAGCGGCCGCTGACGCCCGAGGCGGTCGCGGCGAAAACGCCGACCGGCCTGCCGCCGATCGACGTCGGCGCGCATGCGGTCGACAGCGGCGATCCCGTGCGTCGCGCGGCCGGCCGGATCGTCACGCTCGACAACGCGAACATGGCGATGACCGACAACACGGTCGACGTCGACGGCAAGGGCATGGAGGCGCGCACCGGCGCGTCGGAACTGCAGGACAACGTGATCTACTCGAACGCGTCGCTTGACGACGCGGTCGATACGCCCGACGAGGGGCTCGGCGGGATCGAGAGCCGGCCGGGCGGCAACATGCCGCAGATCGCGACGCGGCCGGGCTGGCGCGTGCGGCATGTCGGCGATGTCGACGTCGAGCACGGCGACGGTGCGCGCGCCGAGCACGTGATCTGCCTCGAGCGGATCGACTGATACCGCCGGATACCGTTACCCGGCGTGGGGCGGCCGGTGCACTCGCACCAGCCGCCACGATCGCCGCCGCCGTGTTCGCGCCTTTACTGCGGGCCGAGTTCCTGCGCGGACGTATCGGCGTCGTTGCCTTGCGCAACCAGCACGTGGATATCGTTCGGCGTCACGTCGCCGACTCCGCCCGACGGAATCGTCAGCAGCAGCCAGTCGGCGTTGTTGTTGATGGTGACCGGCGCGGTCTTGAGGATCGGCGTCTTGCTGCCGGCCGTCGTGACGATCACCTGGTAGCTGCCGCCGTTCAGGTAGATCGAATCCTGCGTCGAGGCCGGCACCGCGTTCTGGTAGGCCGCGCCCGCGAGCGTCGGGCTTTGCGTCGTGATGTCGGTGCCGGGCGGGACGACGTACATGTCGATGTTCTGCGCGTTCGGCGACGCATTGAAGCTGCGCACGCGAGCCTTGTCCGACAGCAGGCCCTTGTCGTACGGATCGTCGATCACGGAGATCAGCGACGTCGTGCTCGGCAGCGCGATCGTCGTGTAGTGATGGCCGTTCGCCGCGCTGAACGATTGCGACGCGATGGTCGAGGTCGTGCCCGAGATGTCGTAGCTCGCGGTCTGCGTGCCCGAGTCGACGTCGTGATAGCGCGTCACGCCCTTGTACGCGACACCCGACTGGTCGACCTTGGCGTTCAGGTAGTAGTCGAGGTTCGGGCCGGCCGGCACCGCGTTGATGAAGCGCGCCTGCGGCTTCGAGATGCCGAGCTCGGTGCCGACGTCGTTGCCGTCGCCGCCACATGCCGCGAGCACGGAAATGATGGAGCACAGGGCCGCTATCGTTCGTATTGATTTCATGTTGTCCTCTCGTTCAGGGGAACCTGTTTGCGATGCGGGATCGCCACGCGAAGGTCGCGTGGTGAGCAACGCCGGTTGCGGGAAGGATGTTGTCCGCCGGATCGGCGGGCGCGTGGGTGGCGCAAGCGATGTGCCTGTCTGACGGCGGGGCGCCGGGCGGCCGGGCACGGGGGCGG
>NZ_QOBB01000480.1:0-1782 GCF_024704855.1 Burkholderia sp. HAN2018
CGGAGGCGACGGGCGGTGCAGGCGGTGCGGGCGGCGTGGATGCGGCCGATGCCGCGGCGCTCGATCTCGCCGACCGGTCCGCCGCGGCGCCGGCCGATACCGCGAAGCCGTGGAAGCTCGACGTGCAGGACGCGTTGCGCGCGAGCCGCTATCGCGACGGCGCGCACGCCGGGCGCAACCAGCTGTCGGTCGAATTCGAGTACGGGCAGTGGCTGACGCCGACGTTCGCCGCGCACTTCTCGATGCGCTTCGACCGCTTCGATCCGCTCGGGACCTCGCGTACGTCGTCGCGCGACGTGACGCTCGTGAAGGAGGCGTACGCGAGCTGGCGCGCGGCGCCGACGTTCGTCGTCGACGCGGGGCGCGTCAACGAGCGGCTCGGCGCGGCGATCGGCTACAACCCGACCGACTTCTTTCGCGCGGGCGCGGTGAGCCTCGACGTGCCGCCCGATCCGGACAGCCGCCACACGAACCGGCTCGGTACGGTCGCGCTGCGCGCGCAGCAGGTGTGGGACACGGGCTCGCTCGCGGCGCTGCTGTCGCCGCGGCTCGAGCGCCGCAGCCTGCCGGGCGATCCGGCCGCATCGTCCGACCTGCAGCGCACCAACGGCGTCGATCGCTGGATGCTCGTCGCGAGCCAGCGGCTCGCCGCGACGATCCAGCCGCAATGGATCGTCTACGGCGAAAGCGGGCAGGCGCCGCAGTTCGGCCAGAACCTGAGCGTGCTGCTCGGCAACTCGGTGGTCGCCTACGTCGAATGGGCGGGCGGCTACCGGCGCTCGCTGATCGCGCGCGCGACCGGCGCGGCCGGCGACAGCGCGTTTCGCACGAGCTCGTCGGTGGGCGCGACCTGGACGCTGCCGATCGACCTGTCGCTGAGTGCCGAATTCCAGAGCAACGGCGGCGGCGCGGATGCGTCGCAATGGCGCGCGCTGCAGCGCGCGAACCCGGCGGCCTGGGGCAGCGCGGTGCAGACGTCGATCGCCGCGCAGGAGCTGCAAACCCGTCACGGCGTGTTCCTGATGGCGACATGGCGCAATATCGGTGTGCGCCGTCTGGATCTGTCGGGTTTCGTGCAGGCCGATCTCGGCGGCGGCCGGCAATACTGGCTCGAGCTGCGGCGGCGCTTCGACCGGTTCGACATTGCACTGCAGTGGCTGCATCAGGGCGGCCCGTCGTGGAGCCGCTTCGGTGCGATGCCGGAGTCGGCCAGCGTGCAGGTGCTGGGCATTTTCTATCGATGAAGCAAGGAGAGTTCGAATGAGCAAACGCGCGCTTCAGGCGGCGACCGCCGTGCTTGCGCTGGTCCCGTCGATCACCGGGGTGCTCGGCATGATGGGCATCCACGATCCGTTGTACGCGTCGCTCGGCATCGCGCTGCCGGCCGACGCGACGCTGGACGGCAACCTGCGCTTCTACGCGGGCGTCTGGCTCGGGCTCGGCCTCGCGGCGTTCTCGGTGATCCCGGGGATCGAGCGCCAGGGACGGCTGTTCGCGACGCTGTGGACGATGATCTTCCTCGGCGGCATCGGACGGCTGATTTCGCTCGCGACGCTCGGGCTGCCGTGGCCGCCGTTCGTCGGCTTCACGGTGCTCGAAGTCGTCGGCGCGCCGTTGTTCATCGCGTGGCAGCGGCGCGTGGCCGCTCACGCAATCTTGGGGAACGCGCATGCATGACATCGACATCGATATCGCGAGACGCGCCGCGCCGGTGCGACGCCTTTGGCGCGCGTGCGCGCGCCTCCTGGCCGGCGCCGCGCTGCTCGCCTGCGTCGGCCTGGC
>NZ_QOBB01000481.1:0-1797 GCF_024704855.1 Burkholderia sp. HAN2018
GACGAGCGCGGCGGCCGTCAGCCCGACGATCGAATACAGCCCGAGCTGCACGAGGCCGGGGAACCCGGAGAACAGCATCGACGCGAAACCGCACACGGACGTCAGCACGCCGAGCCGGATCGTCGGCCAGTACGCGGCGATCCAGGCGCGCGTCGCATCGGCCGGGCGCGCCGCGCCGCGCGTGCCGGCCTGCGCCGATTGCACGAACAGGTAGATCGAATAGTCGACGGCTTCGCCGATCAGCGTCGTACCGAAACCGAGCGTCAGCCCGTGGACGGTGCCGAACGCGACGCTGACCGCCGCGATTCCCGCCGCGACGCCCGTCAGCACCGGCAGCAAGCCGAGCGCGAGCGTGCGCGGCGAACGGTACAGCGTCAGCAGCAACGCGACGATCAGCACGACGCTCGCCGTCGACAGCCGTTCGACGTCGTGCCGGATCGTGTCGCGCGTGTCGACCGAGAACACGCCGGGGCCCGTCATCGCGAGCGTGGCGGCGGCGGCGTTCGGCATGGCCTGCTTCGGGGCCTGCTTTGCGGCGGCGAACGCGCGGCGCACCGCGTCGATCGCGCGGGCCTGGGCATCGGTATCGGAACCGGCGGCGGCCGTCTGCACGACGAGTACCGCGCGGGTGCCGTCGCGCGACGCCCACACGCCGTCGCGGCTCGCCGGTTGCGCCGCGCCGTCGAGCTGGTCGACGAGCGTGGCGACTTCGCCGGTCGGGTCGCGCGGCAGCAGCGCCTTGGCCACGAGGCCGGCCGACGAGCTCAGCAGGTCGAGGCTGTCGCCGAGCGCCTGGTGCAGGCCGTCGGCGCTGAAGCGCTGCGGCGTGACGGCCGGGCTCAGCAGATAGCGGTGATCGAAGATGAACTGCCGGTCGCGCGCGTCGTTCGCCGCTTCGCCGTTGTGCACGGCCGCGAACTGCGGATCGGCGCGCAGCGTGCCGGCCACGCGCCGCGACAGCGCGGCGCGCGTGGCTGCATCGCCGCCGTCGATCGCGACGAGGATCAGCCGCGACACGATGCCGTCGCGCAACTGGTCGACGAGCACGCGCTGCCCGGCGCTCGGCGAACTCGGCAGGAACGCGGACAGGTCGGCCGTGAAGTGCGCGCGCCCGATCGCGATGCCGCACGCGACGAGCGCGAGCAGCCACACGAGCACCGCGCGCTGCCGCAGCGCGTGCAGGCGGCGGGCGACCGGCGAAGACGGGGGCCGGGTGCGTTCGTCCATCAGTTCGGGTTCGCCGGAACGGGTTGCAGGCGCATCACCGAACGGTCGCCGTCGGCCTGCCGGATCGCGACGCTGCGCAACAGGTCGCGCGTGCCGTCGAGCGTGATCGTGCTGACGACCTTCAGCATCCGCGAGTCGAGCGGCGTGAGCGTCAGCGTCCAGTCGTCGCCGCGCCCGGCGAGTGCGACCTTGTAGACCTGTTCGAGCGCGAAGCGGTTGCCGGCGAGCGTCGCGCGGATGCTGTCGATGAACGCGCCGAGTTCCGGATAGCGCGCGAGTGCGAGCGTGTACTTGCGGCTGTTGCGCTCGACGGTGAGCATGTCGCCGTCGACGACGAGGTGTTCGGGCTTCGGGCTCAGCGTGTGCTTCTCGAGATGGTCCGGCGCGACGAACACGAGTTCGCCGGACGATTCGACCGGCTGCGTCGCGATCGACAGGTACTTCGTCTCGGTGAACGTCGCACGCCCCGACTTGTGCTGCGCGAGCGTCGACATCAGCCGGTCGAGGGTCCACGCCGGCGCCGCGTCGGCCGCCTGCGCGGGCGCGGCGGCCAGCGCGATCGCGGCGGTG
>NZ_QOBB01000482.1:0-1775 GCF_024704855.1 Burkholderia sp. HAN2018
CGGCGGCGCGGCGCGCGGCGCCGACGGGGCCGCGCTCGCGTGCCGGCTGCTCGAGCGCGGGATCGACGTCGTGATCGAGCATCCGCTGCTGCCCGACGAATGGGACCGCGTGCTGCGCACCGCGTCGCGTCACGGCCGGCGCTGCCTGCTCAACAGTTTCTATCCGAACCTGCCGGTCGTCTCCCGCTTCATCGCCGTCGCGCGACGGTTGCGTGAAACGAGCGCGCCCGTGCATGCGGATGTCGTGTGTTCGGTGCAGGCCAGTTACGCGGCGCTCGACGTGCTCGCCGCCGCGCTGCAGGGCGTGGGCCCGTGGTCGGTCGAGCCGGTCGGGCCGGCACTGTCGTCGATGCGCGAATGCGCGATGGTGCTCGCCGAAACGCCGGTCTCGCTGCGCGTGCACAACGAGATGGCGGCGGCCGACGACGGCCGGATGAGCATGCTGTTCAGCATCACGCTGACGACGGACGCCGGCACGTGGACGCTCGCGTCGCCGCATGGCCCGCTGTGGTGGGCGCCCGCGCTGCGCGAACCGGCGACGGACGACGACGGGCTGTTCCCGATCTTCGGCGACGCGGTGGGCGACGACATGCCGAGCATCCAGATCTGCGACGAAGCGCGCGATACGTGGGGCGCGATTCATGCCCGCAGCTGGCCGCAGGCGGCCGTGCGCGCGGTCGACCGGCTCGTGTCGGGCGAAGGGCTGCACGCGTGCAACCAGCGCAGCATCGACGTGACGCGCGTCTGGCAGCATCTGACGATGCAGCTCGGTTTTCCGGAGCAGCCGCCGGGCGACGCGTGCGCGGCCACGCTCGGCATGCTGCTGGAGCGTGCCGCATGAAGGGGCCGTTGCTTTCGATGTTGCGGCCGTTCGCGGCGCCGCTTGCGGCGGCGGTCGTGCTGCAGGCGCTGGCGGGTGTCGCGTCGCTCGTGCCGTGGCTCGCGCTCGGCCGTATCGCCGACGCATGGCGCGCGACGGCACAGCTCGACGCGACGGCGCGCGGATGGCTCGTCGCGGCCGTGGTGGCTGGCGTGTGCTGGCTGGGCGGCCAGACGGTCGCGCTGCACCTGACGCACCGTGTCGACGCCGATCTCGCCGACCGCTTGCGCAGGCGGCTCGCCGATCATCTGCAACGCTTGCCGCTCGGCTGGTTCGCGCGCGCCGGCAGCGATCGCGTCGCGCGTCACGTCGACCAGGACGTGCGCGCGCTGCACCAGCTCGTCGCGCACGCGCCGGCCGACGTCACGCAACTCGTCGTCGTGCCGTGCGCGGCGTTGGCGTGCCTGCTTTACCTGAATCCCGGGCTGCTCGCCTTTGCGCTGGCCCCGCTCGTCGCGGGCGCCGCGCTGTTCCGCTGGATGCGCTCGGCGCGGTTCGTACCGGCCGTCGCGGCGCGCAACGCGGCACTCGAACAGCTGATGGGCGATTACGCGCAGCTCGCGCAGAACCCGGCGCTCGTGCGGCAGTATCCGGGCGCCGGCATCGAGGCGGCCGCGCTCGCGTCGACCGGGCGCTTCGACCAGGCGTTTTCGGCGTGGGTCGGCCGCGTCGGCGGGCCCGGTGCCTGCACGCAGGTGCTGCTCGGCACGCCGTTCCTGCTCGCGTGGGTCGTGTTCGGCGCGACGTGGCTCACGGCCGGCCGCCTGCCGGTCGGCGAACTGTGTGCGTTCGCGCTGCTGATCTGGGCGGTTGCCGCGCCGGTGCGGGCACTCGGCCACGGTGCCGACGCGTTGCGCGAAGCGCGCGCGGCCGCTGCGCGTCTCGATGCGTTGCT
>NZ_QOBB01000483.1:0-1737 GCF_024704855.1 Burkholderia sp. HAN2018
CCGGCCTGGGCCGGATCGGGCACCGCGCTCGAGACCGCAAGCGGCGGCACCGCGGCACTCGCCCCGGCGGGCTCGTTCGCGGCACCGTCGTGCTCGCGATACGGCACGACCGTCGGCGGCGCCTGCGGCGGGACGACGCCCGACACCTGCATCGTCTGCGCGCCGTCGGCACCCGTGAGCGCCGCCGCGAACACGTCGATCTCCGTCTGCGTCACGGGCTGCGCCTGCGGATCGCCGACGCGCACCAGCAAATCGACGCCCGCCAGCAGCACATCGACGTGCGTGGCCGTCAGCGCGATCGTGCCGGCCTGCGCGGCGACGAAGCACTCCTCCATCCGTCCCGCGATGTCGACGCCGAGCGGCACGCCGACGATGCGCGCGGCCCCCTTCAGCGAATGCGCGGCGCGCATGCATGCCTCGAGCGCGACGGAATCGGGCTCGCCCGATTCGAGCGCGAGCAGCCGTTCGGACAGCGCCTGGGTCTGCGTGCGCGTCTCCTCGCGATACAGCTCGAGCAGCGACAGGTGGCTCAGGTCGTCATCGCCGCTCATCGCATGCTCCGTGTGACTGCGTCGAACAGGCGGTCGTCGTCGAGCAGGCCCACCGACTTCCCACGCCACGACAGCACGCCGCGCGACAGGCCGGCGCTCGCGCGCCCGACCGTGGCCGGCACGGGCACCCAGTCGGATGCGCCGAAGCGCAGCACGCCCTCGACTTCGTCGACCGGAAACACGACCGGCTCGCCCTGGTGCGCGGCGACCAGCAGCCGCGTGAAGCGGCCGTCGTCACCGCCCTTGCCGCCCTTGCCGACATCGAGTCCGAGCAGCGCGCCGATCGAGATCGCGATGCGCAGCGTGCCGCGGATGTTGACCACGCCGCGCACGGCCGAATTGCGGCGATGCGGCAGCGAATGGATCGGGCGCGTACCGGCGATCTCGCGCAGCACGCCGATCGGCAGCGCGAGCCATTCGTCGGCCACGCGAAACGCCAGCGCCGCATGGCGCGTATCGGCGTCGGCGTCGCGCACGTGCGGCGTGCCGGGCGCGCTCATCCGGCGCGTGGCGTCGGCCATCTCCGCTCCGTCGAGCGGGCGCTCGAGCAGCTTCGCCGCGTGATACGCGTACACCGGGCAGTTCAGGCAGCGCAGGCACTCGTTCAGCCGCTCGCACGTACGGTCGCCGCGCGTGCCGATCCGGTTCCAGCAATCGTCGACGTCGATCGTCGTCTCGTCAATGGCAGCGGCGGCGCGGTTCATGAATTCCTCTGGTCATCGCGGTGTCGGTCCCCAACCCGTAGTCTTGTCAGCCGGCCGAGCGCCGTGCACGCTCGAGCAGCCATTGCGCGCCCGCGCGATCGCCGCCGACGTCGAGCAGCGTCGCGAGATGGGTCAGCGCTTCGTGATGCGTGGGCCGCAGGTACAGCGCCTTCCTGTAGAAGTCGCCGGCTTCCGATGCGCGCCCGCGCGCATCCGCGATCAGCCCGTTCAGGTAGAACGCATCGGCGTGCGGCCCGACGCGCGCCGAGAACTGCGCGAGCACGCGCTCGGCCTCGTCGAACGCGCCGGCATTCGCCAGCGCCTGTGCGTCTTCCAGCGTCGGCGCGGGGCCTTCGGCCACCGGTGCGACCGTTGCAACGGGCGCAACCGGTTCGGCCGCCACTGCCGGCAGATCGGCCCGCGCGTCGAACGCGGCCGCGTGCATGGCCGGCGGCGCTGCCGCGAACGGCTCGCGTGCGTCG
>NZ_QOBB01000484.1:0-1697 GCF_024704855.1 Burkholderia sp. HAN2018
GCCTCCGCGCCGGCCGACGCCGCACGCGCGAGCGCCGGCAGCAGCACGAACGCGAGCGCGGCGACCCGGCATCGACGCCGCACCGTCATTGCGCCTGGAAGCGGGACAGGTAGTCGCGCTGCAGCCATGCATCGGGAATGTCGCGCCACGCGTAGTCGGAGAAACGCATGACCGTGACCCAGTTGCTGTCGAGCCCGTCGATGATGACCGTTTCCGTCGGCCGCTCGACGCCGAGCTGCATCGTGTAGCGCCGGTAGAACGCGGTCTTCAGCAGCCGGTCGCTCTCCGAATAGAAGCGCGCCTTCAGCGGCCGGTTGTTCGCCGCGTCGATCCAGATCTCGATGCGGCGGTACGTCAGCCCGTCGCCGTGGCCGGTGAGCGCGAGCCGGTATGCGCGGCGGGTCTGCCGGTCGCCGTCGGCGATGTCCTCGACGCCCTTCAGCTCGGCCGTGTAGTCGTGCGCGAGATTGACCGTCACGACGTCGCCGTTCGCGGCCTGCCCGAGCAGCCGCTGGTCGGGCGAGATCCGCACGCTCGCCTGGTTCGCGGGATCGTAGAACCACAGGTCGTTGCCGTTCTTCAGCATCAGCTTGCCCGTGTCGCGCGCCGGCGCGACGAAGCGCACCAGCGTGCGGAACGCGCCGCCCGGCGCGTCGGGCTTCGAATAGATCGACAGCGTATTGCCGTCCACCTGCTTGCCCGACCGATACTCGATCAGCGTCGCGGTCAGCACGAACGATTTCGCCGGCGCGCGGATCGCGTCGCTCGCCGCGAGCACCTTCTGCGGATCGGGCGCCGGCTGCGCGTGCGCGGCGCCGGCCAGGAATGAAAGACTCAGACAGCATGAAACGAACAGGCGACGCACGTGCGCTCTCCCCGAAAGTGAAATGAACGAAAAAGACCGCATCCGCACGGCGTCATACGTGCCGCAGCGCATCGACGATCGACAGCCGCGCCGCGTGCCGCGACGGCAGCCACGCGGACAGCCCGGCCACGCATGCGAGCCCCGCGAACGTGACGGCGATGGTTCGCCACTCGCCCCACACGCGCACCGTCAGCGCGACCGCGTCGATGCGCGCGGGCGGCGTCCAGGCCAGCCCGCTGTGATTGACGGCCGCGGCGATCGCGAGCGCCGCCAGCACGCCGAGCGATGCGCCGGCCACGCCGAGCAGCGCGCCCTCGCAGACGAACAGCGCCTGAATGCCGCCGCGCCGCATGCCCATCGCGCGCAGCGTGCCGATCTCGACCGTGCGCTCGATGATCGCGGTGCTCATCGTGTTGCTGATCACGAACAGCACGATCGCGCTGATCAGCACGAACACGAAACCGAAGATCACCGAGAACATCCGGTTGGTCTGGTCGTAGAACGGGTTCAGCGTTGCGAAATCGACGACGTCGAGCGGCTGGCCGTCGAAGCCGCCGCGCAGCAGCTGCTCGATGCGCGCGCGCGCCGCCGGCAGATCGGCCGTGCGCGCGAGCTGGATCTCGAGCGCGGTCGCGCGCGGCTCGGCGCCGCCGTACACAAGCCGCTGCGCCTGCGGCAGACGCACCGCGAGATACACGTCGTCGAGCTCCTTCACGCCCTGCTGCTCGGCCTTCACGACCGAGAAGCGGCCGACGTTCGGCGCGCCGCCCGCACTCGCGGTCAGCACCTCGATGTGGGTCGCGCCGTCGCCGGCCGGCTGCGAGCCGGCCTC
>NZ_QOBB01000485.1:0-1705 GCF_024704855.1 Burkholderia sp. HAN2018
CCAGGCCGGGCGCGCCGCCGCACGTTCCGCGTCATGCACGAGCGCGCACAGTCGCGCATTGACGGGCGCCTGCGCGCCGACGCGCGCGGCCAGCCGCACGACCTCGCCGTTGATCCACTCGACTTCCGTCGCACGCTGCGCCGCGAGATCGTCGGACATCGACGAACGCGCGAGCGGGTCGATCGCGAGCATCCGGCCGCCGAGCACGCGAAACGCGAAATCGGGCAAGTCGAGCACGGCCGGGATCCACGCGGCCGGCAACGGCGTCAACCGCGCAGGCCGGATCGCGGCCAGCGCCAGGCAGTGCAGCGCTTCGCGCTGCGCGAGCGCGACGCAGCGCCGGTACGCACGTTGCGCGAGTTCGTCGCGCAGCGGCAGGTTCGCGAGCGCATTGACCGCGTTGTTCAGGTTGAGCAGCAGCTTCGCCCACTGCACGGCCCGCATGTCGCGATGCAGTTCGAGCGGCAGCCCGGCGCGCGCGAATGCGTCGGCAAACGGCTGCAGCGCGGGAGACGCGTCGGCCGCAAGCGCGCCGGCCGAGCCCTGGTGAAACGCGCCGGGCTCGCGCTCGATCACGTTGAACGGCACCATGCCGGCCAGCACGATTGCTTGCGGCAGCGCCTCGCGCAGCACGTCGGCATTGTGCAGGCCGTTCTGGAAGCTGATCACGACCGTGCCGGGCCGCAGCACGCCGGCAAGCTGCGCCGCGGCCTCACGCGTCGCGGCCGATTTCACCGCCACGAGCACGAGCCGCGCGGCCGCCGCAGCCGCCGGATCGGTCGTGAACACGACATCGGCCGGGGCGAGCGTCGCACGATAGCCGCGCCGGTCGGTCAGCGTCAGCCCGCGCCGACGAATCGCATCGCCGATCCGTGCGCGCCCGACGAGCGTCACATTCGCGCCGGCCGCCGCGAGCCGTCCGCCGAGATAGCAGCCGACGGCGCCCGCGCCGAATACGCAGACCGGTGCGTCAGACATGCGAATGCGCGCCGCCGTGCACGGGGCCGGCCCGCCGCTCGACTTCGCGGCGCACTTCGCCGCGCAGTCCCGCGAAGAACGCGACCTCGGCGACGACGAACAGCGGCCCGACCATCAGGCCGACCAGATCGTCGACGAAGGCGGGCTTGCGCCCTTCGAACCAGTGCCCGACGAACTGGACGATCCAGCCGACGACGAACGCGCCGATGCCGATCGCGAGCCATTGCGCGGTCGGCAGCAACGCGAGCGCCTGCGCGGCCCACAGGCCCAGCGCGAACAGCGCGGTCATCACGATCCCGAACCGCAGGTCGAGCCGCAGGTAGAACACCGCGAACGCGACGGCGAGCAGCAGCGCCGGCGACAGCGCGACCCCGGCCGGCATCCCGAGCGCCGGCCGCGACAGCAGCACCTCGACCGCGAATACGATCATCGGGATCCCGACCAGATGCGTCGCGATGTTGCGCGCGTCGCGGTGGTAGGCCGCATATTGGGAAAGATGGTCTTCGAGCGTCTTCATCGCGTCTCCTGGTCGGTGGTTGAGCGCTATGATGCGCGTCACGCCCGAGAACCTCTGTCAGCTACCCGACATCGCGTGCCCATGCCCTCTTCGCTCGCCCCGTACCTGCCGCAGATCGAAGCGAACCCGTGGTTCGCCGCGCTGCCGCCCGCGTTGCGCGCGGACCTGCTCGCCCGCGCGGCGCTGCGCCGGCTGCCGGCCGGCCATGCG
>NZ_QOBB01000486.1:0-1695 GCF_024704855.1 Burkholderia sp. HAN2018
GGCCGGCACGTCCAGCGTGCCGCCCGCGAAGCGCGCGGCGACCGGCAGCTCGCGGCCGCCGCGATCGGCGAGCACCGCAAGCTCGACCGCGGCCGGACGGCCGTAGTCGAACAGCTCGTTGAGCGCCGCGCGTACGGTGCGCCCGGTATACAACACGTCGTCGACGAGCACGATGCGCGCGCCGTCGATTTCGAACGGCAGCGACGTCGGGCTGGCCTGGCTGTGCAGCCCCTTTTTCGCGTAATCGTCGCGGTGCAGCGCGACGTTCACGACGCCGAACGCCGGCGCGCCGAGATCGCGCGCGAGGCGCTCGGCGAGCCATGCGCCGCCGCTGTGAATGCCGGCGAGCCGCGGGCCGCCCGGTTCGGCGAAAGCCGTGCCGTACGCGGCGCGGATCTGGTCGAGCAGGACGCGGTAAAGCGCCTCGGCGTCAATGGTGCTCATGGTCGGACAATTGATCGAGATACTGTTGAAGGATGACGCGCGCGGCCTCGGCATCGAGCATCTCGGCCCGGGCACGGCCGCGCACGTTGCGCTCGCGCAGCCCGGCCTCGGCCTCGACCGACGAATAACGCTCGTCGACCCAGGTGACGGGCAGCCCGAAGCGGCCGTTCAGCTGGTTGCCGAAGCGCTTCGCCTGCTGCGTCATGTCGTGCGGCGTGCCGTCCGGATGCATCGGCAGGCCGACGACGAGCGCGTCCGGCCGCCATTCGGCCAGCAGGTCGCCGACCGCCTTGAAGCGGTGTTCGCGGTTCAGGTTCTGGATCACGACGAGCGCACGGGCCGAGCGCGTCAGCGCATTGCCGATCGCGACGCCGATACGTTTTTCGCCGTAGTCGAACGCGAGCAGCGTCGCATCGCGCGCGCTCGCGCCACTCATGCGTGCCCTGCTTCGCCGGACAGCATCGACGAACTGACGCCGAGCAGGCCGAGCGCGGCTTCGAAGCGCTCTTCGGCCGGCGTGTCGAACACGATGCGCGGATCGGCGGCAACGGTCAGCCAGCCGTTGCGGGAAATTTCCTCCTCGAGCTGCCCGGCCCCCCAGCCCGCATGCCCGAGCGTCAGCAGGAAGCGTTTCGGGCCGTTGCCCGTCGCGACCGCCTCGAGCACGTCCTTCGACGTGGTCATCTCCAGCCCGCCCTCGACGGACATCGACGAGTTGTAGCTCGCGCCCTCCACCGGTTCATGCAGCACGAAACCGCGCTCGGTCTGGACCGGGCCGCCGAAATACACCGGGATGTGCAGCAGCGGCTCGATGTCGAGCTTCAGGTCGATGCGGTTGAACAGCGATTCGAGGTCGATGTCGGTAGGACGATTGATGACGAGGCCGAGCGCACCGCGCTCGCTGTGATCGCAAAGATAGACCACCGTTCCTGAAAACGTCGGATCCGCCATGTTCGGCATGGCGATCAGGAACTGGTTGGTGAGATTGATGCGATCGGAAGGCTTTGACATGGTTTGAATTTTAGCAAAGACGCCGCGGCCTGACCGGGCCGCGATCAACAAGCAACGCCGCGCCGCGCTGGCAACGGCGCGCGCGGATCACACGGCACTCTAACACGCGCGCGGGCGCTGTCGGCAGCGTGTTGCAGGCCCGCGCGGCAAGGGCCGCCGCCGCGTGTTCGTCCCCTTGCTCGTCCCCCTGTTCGTCAGGCCCGGCCGAGCGCCGCGCCGAGCGCGCCGGACGCCGCGGTG
>NZ_QOBB01000487.1:0-1685 GCF_024704855.1 Burkholderia sp. HAN2018
CGCCGTGCGGCTGGTCGGCGCGCAGGCCGTCGTCGAGCACCTCGCCGATGCTGCCGACCATCGCCTCGGCACCTGTCACGACCGGGCGCCGCCGCGCGCGCAGCGCGACGCTCGACACGCCCGCGACGAGCAGCCCGCCGCCGAGCGCCAGGCTCGCGATCACGGGCCACGGAATCCCGTAGCCGGGCACGTCGGTGTCGATCAGCATCAGCGCGCCGATCGTGAACGACACGATCCCGCCGAAACCGAGCACGCCGAAGGTCGGCAGGAACGCCTCGGCGACCAGGCAGCCGAGGCCGAGCAGCACGAGGCCGAGGCCCGCATAGCTGATCGGCAGCAACTGCATCGCGAACAGCCCGACCAGCAGGCAGATCGTGCCGGCGACGCCCGGCAGCACGAAGCCGGGGTTCGCGAACTCGAAGAAGAGGCCGTAGATGCCGATCGTCAGCAGGATCAGCGCGACGTTCGGATCGGCGATGATCGCGAGGAAGCGGCTGCGCCAGTCGGGTTCGACGATGACGAGCGGCGCGTGCGTGGTCGCGAGCTTCACCGTGCCGGCGGTGGTCGTCGCGGTGTGGCCGTCGAGCTGGCGCGCGAGGTCGGCCGGATCTTGCGCGATCAGGTCGACGACGTGCTGCGCGCGCGCCTCGCTGGCCGACAGGCTGACGGCTTCGCGCACCGCGCGCTCGCCCCATTCGGCATTGCGCCCGCGCAGCTGCGCGAGACCGCGGATGTAGGCGGACGCGTCCTGCATCGCCTTGCGGATCTCGGTCGATTGCGTGTCGGTCGGCAATGCGGCCTGTGTGGCGGCCTCGGACGCACCGGATGCCCCTGACGCGCCCGGGGTTCCGGCCGGCGGGCGCGGTGCAGCGGGGTTCGCACCCGGCGGCGCGGCGCCGCCGATGCCGAACTGCACCGGCGACGCCGCGCCGAGATTGGTGCCGGGCGCCATCGCCGCGAAGTGGCTGGCATAGACGATGTAGGTGCCCGCGCTGGCGGCCCGCGCGCCGCCCGGCGCGACGAACGCGGCGACCGGCACGGGCGAGCCGAGGATGGCCTTGATGATCTGCCGCATCGACGTGTCGAGGCCGCCTGGCGTGTCGAGCTGCAGGATCGCGAGCGGCGCGTGCTGGCGTGCCGCACGGTCGAGCGAGCGCACGATGAAATCGGCGCTGGCGGGCCCGATCGCGCCGTTGATCGGGATCACGATGACCGGGCGGGCGGCGGCGGGTGTGGCGGGTGTGTCGGCGGACGGCGGCGCGGCGACCGCGGCACACACGACAAGCAGCGCCGCGAACAGCGCGGCGCGCGCGACCCGCGCGGACAGCGGGTGACGAGGGTGGCCGCCGGGCGTGGCAGGCACCGGCGACGGCCCGTGACGGTGAACGTGCATCGGGGCGTCCGGGCGGCGCGTGGCCGTGCGCCATCCGGCTTGCGGAAAGGGCGTGGGCCCGATGCTTAAAGATTAGGCGGTTTCGGCGGAAAGCGCGAAGCGAGCGCCGTGCCGGCCGGTATCAGCTCGCGCCGCCGCCGCGCGCGAGCACTTCGTCGCGATAGTCGGCCGGGCTGCGTCCGCTCCATTTGCGGAACGCGCGGTAGAACGCGCTCGGTTCCGCGAAACCGGTTGCAGCCGCGACGTCGGCGATCGTGCGCGCGGGGTCGGCCAGCGCCTCGAACGCGAGGTC
>NZ_QOBB01000488.1:0-1660 GCF_024704855.1 Burkholderia sp. HAN2018
GCCGTGACGTCGCGGCTGACGGCCGCGCCGACCGCGCTCGTCGGCCGCGAGCAGACCGTCGCCGAGGTGCTGGCGGCGCTCGACACCGCGCGCGTCGTGACGCTGGTCGGGGCGGGCGGCATCGGCAAGACGCGGGTTGCGCTCGAAGCGGCCATGCGCGCCGAAGCCAGTTTTCCGGACGGCGCCGCGTTCGTGTCGCTGGCCACGGTCGCCTGTCCGCAATTCGTGCCCGACGCGCTGGCGGCGGCGTTCGGCATCGCACAGTCCGCCGGATCGCTGACGCTCGAGGCGGTGCTGGCCAGCGTCGCGAACCGCCGGATGTTGCTGGTGCTGGACAATTGCGAGCATCTGCTCGACGCGGCCGCGCGGATCGCGAGCGCGCTGACCGAATCCGACGCCGGCTTGCGCGTCCTCGCGACCAGCCGCGAGGCGCTGCGTATCCAGGGCGAGCGGCTGTGTCCGATCCCGCCGCTCGAGGTGCCGCGCGAAGGTGCCGACGATGCCGAAACGCTGGGCGCGAGCGCGGTGCAGCTGTTCTCGGCGCGTGTGCAGGCCGCCGATCCGCGTTTCCCGCTCGACGAACGCAGCGTGTCGCTGATGGCATCGGTGTGCCGGCGCCTCGACGGCCTGCCGCTCGCGATCGAACTGGCCGCGGCCCGCGCGGCCGTGCTCGGCATCGACGTGCTGGCCGCGCATCTCGACGACCATTTCCGGTTGCTGACCGGCGGGTTTCGCACGGCGTTGCCGCGTCATCAGACGCTGCAGGCGATGTACGACTGGAGCTACCGCCTGCTCGGCGATGCGGAGCGCTTGCTGTTGCGATGGCTCGGCGTATTCCGCGACACCTTCTCGATCGACGCGGTGCGGGAGATCGTCGGGGCCACGCGGCTGGCCGATGCGGACCTGCTCGACACGATCGCCGGCCTCGTGTCGAAGTCGCTGCTGAGCCTCGAAAGCGCGCACGGCGCACCGCGTTACCGTCTGCTGACGACGACGCGTGCGTACGCGCTACAGCAGCTCGAGAACAACGGCGAATGCGCGGCCGCCGCCCGCGCTCACGCGAACTACTTCCACGCGCTGTTCCGGCTCGCGCCGGTCGACGACGGCGGGCCGCTCGCCGAATCGCGGCTCGACGTGATCCGGCGCGAGCTCGGCAACCTGCGCGCGGCGCTCGACTGGGCGTTTTCGCCGAACGGCGATGCGGAGATCGGCATCGCGCTGGCGGCCGTGGCGGTGCCGTGCCTGTTCGACCTGTCGCTGGTCGACGAATGTCGCGAACGCGCGCGCGCGGCGCTCGATTCGATGCGCGACATGGACGAGACGCGCACGCGCGACGACGCGCGCGTGCGTCTGCTGGCCGCGTATGCGGCCGCGCTTGCCCATACCGCCGGGTCGACGCAGGTCGCGCACGACGCGTGGTCGGAAGTGCACGCGCTCGGGTTCGACACGGGCGAGAGCGAGCTGCCGCCGCGCGAATCGTAGCGGCGCGCGGCCGTCGCGGCTTCAGAACGTTTCAGGCTGAACACATGACCGGGCCGGCCGGTGCGTCTACATTGATTGGACGCACGGACCGTCGGCGATGCGCGGGCAGGCGGGCACGCCACCGGCTCGCGCTGCGGCGACGCGCGGTCGCGACGCCGCTGAACGCCGGCGCGGGGCG
>NZ_QOBB01000489.1:0-1635 GCF_024704855.1 Burkholderia sp. HAN2018
AGGCGCTGCGCGAACACGCGGCCCGACGCCTCGAGCGTGTCGGCCGGTGCGTCGAGCATCGCGCGCAGCGCGTCGAGCGCCGCGCGGATGCGCGGTTCGCCCGCGCCGAGGTCGGCGAGTTCGGTGAACAGCGCGGCAGCCGCGTCGGGCTCGCGCGACACCGCGCGCAGCACGTCGAGGCACATCACGTTGCCCGAGCCTTCCCAGATCGAGTTGACGGGCGCCTCGCGGAACAGCCGCGCGATCGGGCCGTCGTCGACATAGCCGTTGCCGCCGAACACTTCCATCACCTCGCCGGTCAGCTCGACCGCGCGCTTGCACACCCAGAATTTCGCGGCGGGCGTGACGATGCGCTTCCATGCGCGTTCGCGCGGCGAGTCGTCGCGCTCGAACGCGTCGGCCAGACGCATCGCCAGCACGAGCGCGGCTTCGCTTTCGAGCGCGAGATCGGCCAGCACGGTGCGCATCAGCGGCTGTTCGGCGAGCGCGCGGCCGAATGCATGGCGCTGGCGCGTGTACGCGATCGCCTGCACGACGCCCTGGCGCAGCATCGCCGCACTGCCGAGCACGCAGTTCAGCCGCGTGTAGGTGGCCATCTCGATGATGGTCGGAATGCCGCGTCCTTCGTCGCCGAGCATGATGCCCCACGCGTCGTTCAGCTCGATCTCGCTGCTCGAGTTGCTGCGGTTGCCGACCTTGTCCTTCAGCCGCTGGATCTCGACCGCGTTCTT
Source organism: Burkholderia sp. HAN2018 (assembly GCF_024704855.1). Lineage (NCBI taxonomy): Bacteria > Pseudomonadati > Pseudomonadota > Betaproteobacteria > Burkholderiales > Burkholderiaceae > Burkholderia > Burkholderia sp. HAN2018. The sequence continues at coordinate 732 of NZ_QOBB01000489.1, forward strand.
CGTGCCGTCCGGCCGCCAGCGCGGCACGTAGAAGCACGACGGGCCGCCGCCTTCGGTCTGCGCGACGACGAGGTGCGCATCGCACATCGGCGCGGAGAAAAACCACTTGTGGCCGCGCAGCCGGTATTCGCCGCCGCGTCCGCCCGCGCCGATGGCGGTCGCGAGCGTCGTGTTCGCGCGTACGTCGGAGCCGCCCTGTTTCTCGGTCATGCCCATGCCGAACCAGATCGAGCGCTTGTCGGCGACCGGCACGTCGCGCGGATCGTAGTCGTCGCTGTAGAGCTTGTCGCGCAGCAGCGCCCACAGCGCAGGCTCCTTCTGCAGCACCGGGATCGCGGCCTGCGTCATCGTCGCCGGGCACAGCGTGCCGGCCTCGATCTGGCCATGCAGGTAGAAGCCGGCCGCGGTCGCGGCCCAGCGGCCGCGGCGCGACTCGCGGAACGCGAGCGACACGAAGCCTTCCTGGCGGTACCGGCCGAGCAGCGCGTGCCACGCCGGGTGAAAGTCGACGCGGTCGATGCGCCGGCCGCGCCGGTCGAACGTGTTCAGTTCCGGCGTGTGACGGTTCGCTTCGTCGGCAAGCCGCGCGGTGTCGGCGCTGCCGAGCCACGCGCCGTATGCGTCGAGCTGCGGCACGGCCCAGTCGGCGCCCGCGCGGGTGAGCGCGTCGCGCAGCGCGATGTCCATCGTGAAGAGGTTATAGTCGACCAGTTCGTCGAACTGGTTCGTGACGGCGTGAGTCGATTCGGTCATCGAAGTTGTCTCCGGTCTCATGCTTCGCGGGCGGCCGGCGTCATGCCGCACGGATGACGCTTCGGCGCCGGTTCCGGCCCCCGGTAAAACGCATGCCCTGCTGATTTCCAGAGTAGCAAATATGCCGCCGCGACATGTTCAGGTTCCGGCG
>NZ_QOBB01000490.1:0-1590 GCF_024704855.1 Burkholderia sp. HAN2018
CGGTTCCCGCGATTTTGGCGCTATCATTCCGGGTTCACCGGGCCCGGGCCCTCAGCGAATTCTCACCGGGCAGCGCCTGCGCGCCGCCCGTCATCGAAGCAATCCATGGATGTCATCGTCATCGGCGGCGGAATCAGCGGCGTCGCCACCGCCTACCAGTTGCGCGCGGCCGGCCATCGCGTATGCGTGGTCGAACGCCACGCGACCGTCGCGCAGGGTGCGACCTACGGCGACGGCGGCGCGCTGCTGCCGAGCCCGCTCGACGTCTGGTTCGGCCCGACCTTCATGCGCCAGCGCCAGCCGCGCGACAGCGGCATCGTCTACAAGCCCGGCTTCAACGGCGGCGTACGGCGCTTCGTCAAGCAGCTCGGCAGGCTGCGCGAGCCCGACGCGTTCGCCGCGCAGTACACGCGGCTGCGGCCGCTGATCGACGCGTCGCGCGACGCGCTCGCCGACATCGAGACGCGCCTCGAGCTCGAGTTCGAGCAGAAGCCCGGCATCCTGCACGTCGTGCGCGATCCGCGCGACTGGGAAGCGATGCAGCCCGCGCTCGACCTGCTGCGCACGCTCGACCAGCCGTACCGCGTGCTCTCCGCAGACGAATGCGCGGCACTCGAGCCGTCGGTGCCGGCCGAGCCCGGTTTCGCCGGCGGCGTGCTGCTCGAGACCGAACGCACCGGGAATTGCCCGCTGTTCGCGAAACTGGTCAAGCAGACGCTCGACGAGCACGGCGTGCAGTTCCGCTTCGGCGCGGAAGTCGCCGCGATCCGCGTCGACAACGGCCGCGCAGCGGTCGAGCTCGTCCCGCCCGGCGACCGCCACGCGTCGAACGCCCGCGACGTCGACGTGATTTCCGCCGATGCAATCGTGGTCGCCGCCGGCGCCGGCAGCCTGCCGCTGCTCGACCGCCTCGGCTGGCGCCTGCCGCTGCACCCGGTGCGGGTCCATGCGCTGACCGCGCCGGTCGCCTACGAAGAACATGCGCCGCACCTGAACGTCATCGATTCGATCAAGCGCATCTCGATCACGCGCACCCACCAGCGGCTGCGCGTCGGTGGCGGCGCCGTGCTGCAGAGCCTGCCCGACACTGCGAAGCCGCTCGCCGAGCCGCTGTCCGAGGCCGCGCTCGCATTGCTCGGCCAGGCCGTCCACGACTGGGTGCCCGGTGCCGCGAGGATCTCGGCCGCGCTGTCCTGGCAAGGTACGCAACTGCTGTCGCCGGACGGCCTGCCGGTCGTCGGTCCGACCCCGCATCCGCGTGTATTCGTCAATTTCGGGCATGGCCCGGCCGGCTGGGGGCTCGCATGCGGGTCTGCTAAAGTGGTGACCGACTACCTGGGCGGCGACGTGCAGCACTGGCGCGCCGACACGCTCGCCGCGCTAAGCGCCGGGCGCTTCACGACCTGACCGCCGCGGGGCCCGTCCCCGGCGGCCGCCTTGCCAGCCGCCGCGACCCGGCGATGACCCCGCGATGACCGTTACCCTTCCGCTTCCCGATTCCGCTCCGATCGCGCTGCTGCGCGTCGCCGACCTGCGCACGGCCGAAGCCGACGCAGCCGCGGCGCTGCCGCCGCATACGCTGATGGGTCG
>NZ_QOBB01000491.1:0-1510 GCF_024704855.1 Burkholderia sp. HAN2018
CCGGCAGCGCGCTGACGCCGCCGCTGAAGGGCGCGAGCGGCGTGCAGGACGCCGACGCGTTCGTCGACCGGCTCGCGGGCCCCGCGCAGGCGGCCAGCGCGTCGACCGGCATCCCGGCGCGCTTCATCGTCGGCCAGGCCGCGCTCGAATCGGGCTGGGGCAAGCGCGAGATCCGCGCGAGCGACGGCTCGACCAGCTACAACGTGTTCGGCATCAAGGCGACCAAGGGCTGGACCGGCCGCACGGTGTCGGCGCTGACGACGGAATACGTGAACGGCACGCCGCGCCGCGTGGTCGCGAAGTTCCGCGCGTACGACTCGTACGAGCACGCGATGACCGATTACGCGACCCTGCTGAAGAACAATCCGCGCTACTCGGGCGTGCTGAGCGCGAGCCGCAGCGTCGAAGGCTTCGCGCACGGGATGCAGAAGGCCGGCTACGCGACCGACCCGAACTACGCGAAGAAGCTGATCTCGATCATGCAGCAGATCGGCTGACGGCCCGTCGGCCCGCGCCGTTGCCCCTTTCGGACCGCGCCCGGCAGCCCGCCGCGCGCGGTTTCAACGTTTGCGCGAAAAAAATCCCCGTTTCGATCTAAACTTTCGGTCAGCACTGCCGCTAAGTGTGAGAGACCTGCGACCGGGCCCCCGTTCTGGCCCGGTTTTATCGCGCACCGGTTGCCCGGGCGCCCATGACAAGAAAGACCGGCTAGCCATGAATATCGAAACGTCGACGGACCCCAGCCTGGATGCAGGCCACTCCGGGCCCGACTATGCCCGCCGCAATCCGCTGGAAATCGGCGTGCAGCTGCGCAACCTCGTCAATCGCGGCGATTTCCTGACCGTCCAGTATCCGGGCGGCCAGCTCGTCACGCGCCTGCTCGAGGTGGATGTCGGCGCGCGGACGTTCACGTTCGACTGGGGCGCGCTGTCCGAGCAGAACGCCGGCATCCTGGGCGCGTCGCACTGCACGTTCGCGGCCGCGCCGGAGGGCGTGCGCGTCGAATTCTCCACGGGCACGCCGCGCGAGACGCGCTACGAGGGGCTGCCCGCGTTCGTCGCCGATTTCCCCGACGTCCTGATGTGCATCCAGCGCCGCGAGTATTTCCGCGTCGATGCGCCGGTCGTCGATCCGTACGTGTGCCGCGGCAAGCTGCCGGACGGCGAGAGCTTCCTGTTCGAGGTGCACAACCTGTCGCTCGGCGGCGTGGGGCTGCGCACGGCGGACGAACGCGTCGAGGCGCTCGAGGTCGGCACGCTGCTTCCCGACGTCGAGCTCGAGCTGACCGGCCACGGCAAGCTGTCGCTCGACCTGCAGCTCGTGTCGCAGCGTTCGACGCAGATGCCGAACGGGTCGCGGCGCTACCAGCTCGGCTTCCGCTACATGTCGCTGCCGGGCAGCGCGGAGAACACGCTGCAGCGGCTGATCACGCAGCTCGAGATGAAGCGCCGCTCGCTCGCGCGGGCCTGACGCGCCCGCGGCGGCCGGCCCCGCCCGGGGCCGCTCGAGG
>NZ_QOBB01000492.1:0-1501 GCF_024704855.1 Burkholderia sp. HAN2018
GCGCAGCTGCACTGGGTCACGCTGCGCGCGGCGCTCGCGCCCGAACCGCCGGCCGGGCCACGCGAGCCGGCCGGTTCGGCCCCCCCGTTTGATAAAATCTGACCTCGAGCGGCGCGCCTGCCAGCCCTGCTGCGGCGCCCGTTCCGGCCACCGGATGCGACCCTCGTGAAACCTCTCCTGCTCTCGCACTTCACCGCCACCAGCTGCATCGGCCGCGGCCTCGACGCGACCCTCGATGCACTGCGCCACGCGCGCGGCGGGCTCACGCCCTGCGACTTCGAGCGTGCGGATCTCGACACGTGGATCGGCGCGGTGGACGGCGTCGACGCGCAGCCCGTGCGCGCCGACCTCGCCGACTTCGAGTGCCGCAACAACCGCCTCGCGCAGCTCGGCCTCACGCAGGACGGCTTCGACGCACGCGTCGCGGCGGCCGTCGCGCGCCATGGCGCGGCACGCGTCGGCGTGTTCGTCGGCACGAGCACGGCCGGCATCCTCGAGACCGAGCATGCATACCAGCGCCGCGATCCGGCGAGCGGCGCACTGCCCGCCGACTTCCGCTACGCCCACACGCACAACCCGTATTCGCCGGCCGCGTTCGTGCGCGCGTTTTTCGCGCTGCGCGGGCCGGCGATGGCGATCTCGTCCGCATGCTCGTCCGGCGCGAAAGTGTTCGGCTCCGCGCGCCGCATGATCGAGGCGGGATTGATCGATGCGGCCGTCGTCGGCGGCGTCGATTCGCTGTGCCTGACGACGCTGTACGGCTTCAATTCGCTCGAACTGCTGTCGCGCCGGCCGTGCCGTCCGTTCGACGTCGCGCGCGACGGCATCTCGATCGGCGAGGCCGCCGCGTTCGCGCTCGTCGAACGCGTGCCCGACCCGCTCGACGCCGATGCGATCCTGCTGCTCGGCATCGGCGAATCGAGCGACGCGCATCACATGTCGTCGCCGCATCCGGACGGGCTCGGCGCGCGCGTCGCCGTCGAACAGGCGCTTGCATCCGCCGGCCTCGGCGCGAACGACATCGACTACGTGAACCTGCACGGCACCGCGACGCCGAGCAACGACGCGGCCGAAAGCCGCGCGATCGGCGCGCTGTTCGCCGGCACGCCGTGCAGCTCGACGAAGGGCGCGACCGGCCATACGCTCGGCGCGGCGGGCGCGCTCGAGGCGGTCGTCGCCGCGCTCGCGCTGCGCGAACAGTTCGTGCCGGCCGGCGTCAACACGACGCAGCCCGACCCGACACTCGTCGCCGACTACGTGCTCGCGAGCCGCGATGCGCGCGTGCGCGCCGTCCTCTCCAATTCGTTCGGCTTCGGCGGCACGAATTGCAGCCTGATCCTCGGCCGCGCCGACCACGTACGCCGTTGAGGCCCGCCATGACACTGACCGCCTTCATCGAAAGCATCGGCCTCGTCGGCCCGGGATTGAGCAGCTGGCCGCACGCGGCCGACGTGCTCGCGGGCCGCGCGCCGTATGCGCCCGCCCGCACCGAACTGCCGCC
>NZ_QOBB01000493.1:0-1508 GCF_024704855.1 Burkholderia sp. HAN2018
ACGCGTGCCGCGCGCGAACGCCGACGCGCTGGCCGCGGCGCGCGTCGCGTTCGCGCAGCTCACCGCGCCGCTCGCCGCGAAAGGCGTCGAGGATACGGCCCACTATCGTTACGGCCGACTGCTGTCGCGCAACGAGGTCGGCGCCGACGCCGGCGACTTCAGCCTGTCGCGCGGCGCATTCCATGCACGCAACCGGCGCCGCGCGCGCACCGTGCCGCACGGGCTCGTCGCGACGGCCACGCACGACCACAAGCGCGGCGAGGATGCGCGTGCACGGCTCGCGGTGCTCAGCGAGATCCCGGACGCATGGCGCACGGTATCGCTCGACTGGAGCCTGCTGAACCTGCCGCACCGGGGCCGCGCGCATCGCGATCTCGCGTGGGCGCCGGGGCCGGCCGCGGAAGCGATGCTGTACCAGACGCTCGTCGGCTGCTGGCCGCCGGCACTCGCGCCCGACGATGCGGCCGGGCTCGCCGGACTCGCCGCGCGCGTCGCGCAGTGGCAGACGAAAGCATTGCGCGAAGCGAAGCGGCACAGCGACTGGCTGGCGCCCGAACCGGACTACGAGCACGCCTGCGAAACATTCGTCCGCGCGATCCTGACGCCGCGCGGCGCCGGCGATTTCGCGCACCGGCTGCATGCGTTCGTCGCACGGATCGCACCGGCCGGCATCGTCAACAGCCTGACGCAGACAGCGCTGCGGATCGCGTCGCCCGGCGTGCCCGACCTCTATCAAGGAACCGAGTGCTGGGATCACTCGCTCGTCGATCCGGACAACCGGCGCGACGTGCCGTTCGACGCACTGGCGGCCGAACGGGTCGACGATCCGGTCGCGTCGTACCTGCCGGCCTGGCCCGACGCACGCGTGAAACGCGCGCTGATCGAGCGGATGCTCGCGCTGCGCGCACGGTGGCCGGCGACGTTCGCGGACGGCGCGTATGTGCCGCTACGCGTGCGCGGCCCGCTTGGGCGACACGCGGTAGCGTTCGCGCGGTGCGACGCGGCCGCCACCGTGGTGATCGTCGCGACGCGGCTCGCGAGCCGGTTGCTCGGGGAAGCGCCCGGGATACCGCGCGTGGCGCCCGCGCAGTGGGGCGATACGGCGGTCGTGCTGCCGCGCGGAATCGAGGGGCCTTGGATCGACTGGCTGAATGGTCGGGACGCGATCGACGCGCCCGACGGGGTGCTGGCGCTACGCCGCTGCCTGGCCGGATTGCCCGTTGCGGTGCTCGTGGCGGCGCGTGCCGACAGCTGAAGGCGCCCGGCCCTGGAGACGCGTGTCGTACCTGGCGCGCCGGCGCGCGTCAATCGAATCGGCCGAACGTCAGCGATCTTGCGCAAGTGCCCAAACGCGCTTGCCCCGTCACGACCACTCTTCCGGCGGCATTGCGCCGCCGTCGTCCTCCCATAGCGGGTTGCCCTTCCTGTCGCCGTCGTGCGCGGCCACGGGCCCGCTTGAGCCGCTCGTCCCGCTCGAGCCGCTTGAGCCACCTGAGCCGCGCCCGGCC
>NZ_QOBB01000494.1:0-1486 GCF_024704855.1 Burkholderia sp. HAN2018
TGCCGGTGCCGCTTGCGGCCGGCGGCGCGGTGAACGGGCTCGAGCTGCGCATCGCGGGCGCGGCCGCCGGCGGCGATCGCGCGCGCAAGACGATCGTCGCTCGGCTTGTCGCGCGCGGCCGGCATGCGTACCAGGCCGTCGTGATTGCCGACGGGCCGCTTGCCCAGGAGCAGCTCGACCAGTTTTTCGGGTCGTTCAAGCTCGACTGACGGCCTCGGCGAGGGCGCCGGGGCACGTCGTGGCAACTGAAAGTTCGTTCGCAACTTTCGGCGCTAGTCGCCGGATTTTGCGAGGTTTTTTCGGCTATCCACAGCGCATGTGGATAACTTTGTTGAAAAGTTGCCCGAATTTCCCGCCGAGCCGCGCGGGACGGCCTTCCGGCCCGTTTGGTCGCTCGCTCGCGTTTTGTGAAAAGTCAATCAAAACAACGAGATACGGATTCCGTGCTGCAAAGGTCCCGCCGAGCCCCGATCCGGGGCCGGATTCGTGGAATTGTGCATAAGTCAAGTCTTGACAGCCGGATTTTGTCCTCCGAGGACGCTCACAGGGCCGTGAGCGCGCGCCGGTAGCGGATCGCCTCGGCGATCTGTGCGGCCGTCGGCAGCGGGTCGCCGGCCAGGTCGGCGATCGTCCGTGCGACCTTCAGCACGCGGAAATACGCGCGCGCCGACCAGCCGAAACGCTCGCCGGCCTCGCGCAGCAGCCGCTCGCCTTCGTCGGTCGGCCGGCAGAGATCGTCGGTTTCGCGGCCGCTCAGCATGTGATTCGTCTTGCCCTGCCGGTCGAGCTGCAGCGCACGCGCGTGTGCGACCCGTGCGGCCACCGCGGCACTCGGCTCGCCGGGCGCCGTCGCGCGCGACGCGAGTTCGGCCGGCGACAGCGCGGGCAGGTCGATCTGGATGTCGATGCGATCGACGAGTGGCCCTGACAGCTTGCGCAGGTAGCGGGCGGCGACGTCCGGCGTGCAGCGGCAGCGTCCGGACGGATCGCCGTGCCAGCCGCACGGGCAGGGATTCATCGCGGCGATCAGCTGGCATGCGGCCGGGAAGTCGGCCTGCTGCGCCGCGCGCGAGATCGTGATGCGGCCGGCTTCCAGCGGCTCGCGCAGCATTTCGAGCACGTGCCGGTCGAATTCCGGGAGTTCGTCGAGAAACAGCACGCCGAGATGGGCGAGCGTGATTTCGCCCGGTTGCGGCGGGTTGCGGCCGCCGACCAGCGCGGCGGCGCTCGACGAATGATGCGGGGCACGGAACGGCCGCCGGCGCCACTGTGCCGGTGAAAAGCCGAGGCGGCTCGCGGAGAGGAGCGCCGCCGACGTCAGCGCCTCGTCGTCGGTCAGCGGCGGCAGGAGGCCCGGCAGCCGTGCGGCCAGCATCGACTTGCCGGCGCCCGGCGGCCCGATCATCAGCATGTGATGGCCGCCCGCGGCCGCGACTTCCAGCGCGCGGCGGGCACCGCGCTGGCCGACCACGTCGGCGAGATCGGG
>NZ_QOBB01000495.1:0-1421 GCF_024704855.1 Burkholderia sp. HAN2018
TGCACATCGCCCTGCTGTGGTTCGCACTCGGCGCGAAAAGCCTCGCCGACCACGTCGCGCCGATCGCCGCGGCGCTGCTGCGGCGCGACCTCGGCGCCGCCCGCACGCTGACCGCGCGCATCGTGTCGCGCGACACGAGCGACGCGGACGAAGGCGCGCTGTCGCGTGCGGCCGTCGAATCCGCGCTCGAGAACGGCAACGACGCGATCTTCGGCGCGCTGTTCTGGTTCGTCGTCGCAGGCGGCCCCGGCGCGCTGCTGTTCCGGCTCGCGAACACGCTCGACGCGATGTGGGGCTACCGCACGCCGCGCTTCCTGACCTTCGGCTGGGCCGCCGCGCGCCTCGACGACACGCTCAACTGGATTCCCGCGCGCCTGACGGCCGCGAGCTACGCGCTGCTCGGCGACACGGCCGCCGCATGGCGCTGCTGGCGCACGCAGGCACGCCACTGGGACAGCCCGAACGCGGGCCCGGTGATGGCCGCCGGCGCCGGCAGCCTGAACGTGCAGCTGGGCGGCCCGGCCGTCTATCACGGCGAGATCGAGGATCGTCCCGCGCTCGGCACCGGCGCGACGGCGAGCGCCGTCCATATCGTCGCCGCGTTGTCGCTCGTCACGCGCACGCTTGCCCTGTGGCTCGCGCTGCTGGTCGCGAGCGGCGCACTCGTCATGGCCACCCATCATGTCTGACACCCGCATCACGCACGGCGGCAACCTGCACGAAGCCGCACGCCGCCACGGCATTCCGTACGACACGTGGCTCGACCTGTCGACCGGCATCAATCCGGTCGGCTATCCGGTGCCGCCCGTCCCGGCCGACGCGTGGCGCCGGCTGCCCGACGACGGCGACGGCCTCGCGGCCTGCGCCGCGCAGTACTACCACGTGCCCGATCCCGCGCACGTGCTGCCGGTGGCCGGCAGCCAGGCTGCGATCCGCGCATTGCCCGCGCTGCTGCCGGCCGGCGACGCCGGCGTCGCGACGCTCGCGTACGGCGAATATGCGCCCGCTTTCGCGCGACACGGCCATCGCGTCGTCGCGCTCGACGTCGGCACCGATACGCTGCCTGCAACGCTGCGCCACGTCATCGTCGGGAATCCGAATAATCCGACCGCCGAATTCGTGCCGGTCGAACGCCTGCTCGGCTGGCATGCGCAACTGGCGGCGCGCGGCGGCACGCTGATCGTCGACGAGGCGTTCGCCGATACGGGTGCGACGCAGTCGCTCGCGCCGCAGGTCGATCGCCCCGGGCTCGTCGTGCTGCGTTCGGTCGGCAAGTTCTTCGGGCTCGCCGGCATCCGCGCAGGCTTCGTGCTCGCGTGCCCCGGCCAGATCGTCGCGCTGCGCGACATGCTCGGCGCCTGGACGGTCGGCGGCCCCGCGCGCCATGCGGTCGCCGCGGCGTTCGCCGATCGCGCATGGCA
>NZ_QOBB01000496.1:0-1411 GCF_024704855.1 Burkholderia sp. HAN2018
CGCGCAGCCGGCGAGCGCGAGCGCCGCGCCGGCTGCGGCCAGCGTGCGCTGCGCGCGGGAGGACAGGGAAAACGTCGGGAACATCTGCATCAGAGGCCGTTGATCTGGAGGCGTTTCAGTGTCTGCACGAGCGTGTCGTTGTCCGGCTCGAGCTTCTGCGCGTCACGCCACGCGGAACGCGCGTCGTCCTGCGCGCCGCTCTTCCACAGCACTTCGCCGAGATGCGCGCCGATTTCGGCGTTCGGTTGCAGTTCGTACGCGCGCCGCAGCACCTTCGCCGCACCGGCCGTATCGCCCATCCGGTACTTCACCCAGCCGAGACTGTCCATGATGTAGGCGTCGTTCGGCGCGAGCGTCATCGCCTTGTCGATCAGCTTGCTGGCTTCGGGCAGCCGCTGGTTGCGGTCGGCGAGCGAATAGCCGAGCGCGTTGTACGCCTGCGGATTGTCGGGCTGCGTGCGGATCAGCTCGCGCAGCTGCTTTTCCATCGTCGTGTAGTGGCCGGTTTTTTCGGCCGCCATCGCGTAATCGTAGCGCAGGTCGGGATCGTCCGGGAAGTCCTGGACCGCCTGCCCGAGCCGGGCCTCGGCTTCCGGGTAGCGCTTCGCGGTGAACAGGATCGACGCGTCGGTGCGAGCGACCACGGCGGCATCACGCGGATCCGTGATCGGCAGGTCGTCGAGCACCTTGCGCGCCTCGTCGGTCTTGCCCTGTTTCTGCAGCAGTTGCGCGCGCGTGATCTGCGCGGGGAGATAGTGCTGGCTCGTCTGGTCGACCTTGTCGAGCCATTGCGACGCCAGCGCGTCGTTGTTCTGGTCTATCGCGATCTGCGCGAGGTAGATGTAGCCCTGGCCGACGTCGAGGTTCGGCTGCTTGTCGCCGAGCTGTACGTACTGCTTCAGGTAGGCGGTGGCTTCGTCGAGCTTCTTCTGCTGGATCTTGATCAGCGCGAGCGCCATCAGCGGCGTCGGATCCTTCGAGTCGAGCTTGCGCATCGTCTCGAACTGCTTCTGCGCGTCGTCGAGGCGATCGTCGGCGAGATAGAGCTGCGACAGCGCGAGCCGCGCATCGCGCGACTTCGGATTCTGCTGAACATACTTCTCGAACGACGCGATGCCCGCCGCGCGTTCCGCAGGCCCCATCTGCGACAGCATCAGGGCCGCCGGCAGGTAGTCGGGGCGGATCTGCAGCGCCTGCTTCAGCGACTGCGCGGCGCCGTCCTTGTCGTCGACCGCAAGCTGCTGGCGCGCGATCGCGAGCTGAGCCTCGGGCCGGTTCAGGTCGTTCTTCAGCATGTCCTTCAGCACCGCGAGGCCGCCGACGCGGTCGGGGCCGCGCACGAGCAGCGCCTGCAGCGCGAGGATCGCCGGGCCGCGCGTCTCGCCGGTCGCCCGGGCCAGCTCGCGCGCGA
>NZ_QOBB01000497.1:0-1396 GCF_024704855.1 Burkholderia sp. HAN2018
CGCGGGTTGCGCGGGTTGCGGCCGAGCGGCCGGTCGATGCGCGGCACCGTGTGCGACAGCCGGTTCGGCGGGCGGTTCGTGCAGCCAGCGCCAGGTCAGCACGGCCGACCCGGCGCACAGCAGCATCAGCGCACCGAATACCGCCGCGAAGCCCAGGTGCGACGCGAGCGACGGCAGCAGCGCCGCGCCGACGCCGCCGCCGAGCGGCACGGCCGTCTGGCGGATGCTCATCGCGAGCCCGCGTTCGCGCTCGCCGAACCAGCGCATCACCGCGCGTCCGCTCGATCCGTTCACGCTGCCGCCGAGCAGGCCGACGCAGCACATCGCCACGACGACGCGCGCCAGCGGCGGCACCGCGTGCGCGCTCGGGACGATCGTGCACACCATCAGCGCGAGCATCGCGGCCGTCGCGACGAGCCCGGTCAGCAGCACGCGGCGATCGCCGAAGCGGTCGGCGGCGATCCCCCACGGCAGCTCGGACAGCGCGACGCCGAAGCCGAGCGCGCCGAGCACGAGGCCGAGTGCGCCGTTGTCGAGGTGGTAGGCCGAGCGCATCCACACGGCGGTGGTCGGGATGCCGGCCGCCGCGGCCGAAAAGCTCATGTTCGCGGCCACGCCGGCGGCCAGCACGCGCCAGCGATGGGACGGGCCGCGTACATCGCGGGCGGGCGAGGAGGGGGAGGCGATGCAGGTGGTATCCATGGCGGCAGGCCCGGTTGGAAATTGACATCCACAGTCTGGCGACCTACATTCATCCTGAAAATCGGAAAGTTCTTGATGAATCGTTCGAGAAAACAGGATGGTTGAAATGCCCGGACAAGACATTCCACGCGGCGGCGGCGAGTCGCTCGCGCTGGCCGATGCCGCGCTGGCCCGGCCCAACTTCGACGTGGCGGCGCTGCGCAGCCTCGTCGCGGGCGTGGATCTCGGCAGTTTCGCGAAGGCGGCCGACCGCGTCGCGCGCTCGTCGTCGGCGGTGAGCGCGCAGATCCGCAAGCTCGAGGAGCAGGCCGGCACGCCGTTGTTCGTGAAATCCGGGCGCGGGCTTGCGCTGACCGATGCCGGCGACGCGATGCTGCGCTATGCGCGGCGGATGATCGAGCTGAACGACGAGGCGGCCGCGGCCGTTCGCGGCGTCAATCTCGACGGCTGGGTGCGCATCGGGTTGCAGGAGGATTTCGGCGAGGCGATTTTGCCCGACGTGCTCGGGCGGTTCGCGCGCGCGCATCCGAAGGTGAGGATCGAGGCGCGCGTGGCGCGCAATGCCGACCTGCTCGACCGGCTCGACGCGAACCAGCTCGATCTCGCGCTGGTGTGGGGCGATCCGGTGTCGGCTGCGCTGCTGTCGCGGCCGGGTATCGACAGCGAGGTGATCGCGCAGGTGCCGATGCAGTGG
>NZ_QOBB01000498.1:0-1350 GCF_024704855.1 Burkholderia sp. HAN2018
ACCGCCCGCTGCCGCCGGCCGCCGCCGTGCGCTGCGCGCGCGCCAGCGTGCCGCGTTCGAGGCGCGTGTACGACAGCAGGATCGGCAGGAACACCTTGTTCGTCACGATCATCAGCAGCACGCCGAGGCACGCGGTAATGCCGAGCTCGCGCACGATGTCGATCCTGATCCGCATGATGACCATGAAGCCGAGCGCGTTGGTCAGCAGCGCGACCGTGCCCGGCACGAACAGCTTGCGGAACGCGTCGCGCGCGGCGTCGACGGGCGACGCGCCGCGCACCAGCGCCTGCTTCCATGCGTTGGTCATCTGCACCGCGTGCGACACGCCGATCGAGAAGATCAGGAACGGCACGAGGATCGACATCGGGTCGATGCCGAGCCCGAGCAGCGGCAGCGCGCCGAGCAGCCACACGACCGGCAGCAGTGCGACGACGAGCGCCAGCGCGGTGGTCTTCAGCGAGCGCGTGTAGGCAAACAGCAGCGCGGCCGTCACGAGGAACGCGAGCGCGAAGAACGCCATCACGCCCGCGATGCCGCTCTCGACGTCGCCCACCAGCTTCGCGAAGCCGATGATGTTCACGTCGATGCCCTGCTTCGCATAACGCGCGCGGATTTCCTCGAGCTGGCGCGCGACCGCGCTGTAGTCGAGCCGCTTGCCGGTGGCCGGGTCGGTCTCGCGCAGTTCCGCGCGGATCAGCGCCGATTTCAGGTCGTTGCCGACGAGGCGGCCGATCTGCCCGGAACGCGCGACGTTGCGGCGCACCTTCGCGAGATCGTCCGGGTTCGCGCTCGAGAACTGGCCGGGCACGACCACGTCGCCGCGAAAGCCGGCCTCGGTCACTTCCGTGTAGTGAACGTTCGGCGTGAACAGCGAGAACACGCGCGAGCGGTTCACGCCGGGGATGAAGAAGACGTCGTCGGTCGCGTGGCGCAGCGCGTCCATGAACGTCTGGTTGTAGATGTCGCCGTCGCCCTTCCAGCGCAGGCTCACGAGGATCGTGTTCGCGCCGGGGAACGCACCCGCATAGCGCTCGAACACCTGCATGTACGGGTGCTGCATCGGGATCATCTTGTTGAAGCCCGGATCGAGCTTCAGGCGCGTGGCCGACAAGCCGAGCGCGAGCGTCACCGCGACGCACAGCAGCATCAGCAGCTTGCGCCGGCGGATGATCGTGTCGGCGCAGCGCTCGACGAACGTGGCGAGACGCGACGCGGAAACGGCTTCAGGAGGACGTGACAGGTCGTTCATGGAATTCTCGGGTCGGGACGGACGATGCGAAACGAACGGGAGGCGGCGCTGCGGGCGGCCGGCGTCAGGACGGCGACGGCGTCGACGCCAGCGCGCCGGCC
>NZ_QOBB01000499.1:0-1325 GCF_024704855.1 Burkholderia sp. HAN2018
GAAGCGAACGCGGTGAACTGAAACATCTAAGTAACCGCAGGAAAAGAAATCAACCGAGATTCCCAAAGTAGTGGCGAGCGAAATGGGATGAGCCTTGCACTCTTTATTTGTATTGTTAGCCGAACGCTCTGGAAAGTGCGGCCATAGCAGGTGATAGCCCTGTAGGCGAAAACAGTATGAAAGAACTAGGTGTGCGACAAGTAGGGCGGGACACGTGAAATCCTGTCTGAAGATGGGGGGACCATCCTCCAAGGCTAAATACTCGTGATCGACCGATAGTGAACCAGTACCGTGAGGGAAAGGCGAAAAGAACCCCGGGAGGGGAGTGAAATAGATCCTGAAACCGCATGCATACAAACAGTCGGAGCCTCGTAAGGGGTGACGGCGTACCTTTTGTATAATGGGTCAGCGACTTACGTTCAGTAGCAAGCTTAACCGTATAGGGCAGGCGTAGCGAAAGCGAGTCCGAATAGGGCGTTCAGTTGCTGGGCGTAGACCCGAAACCAGGTGATCTATCCATGGCCAGGATGAAGGTGCGGTAACACGTACTGGAGGTCCGAACCCACTAACGTTGAAAAGTTAGGGGATGAGCTGTGGATAGGGGTGAAAGGCTAAACAAACCTGGAAATAGCTGGTTCTCTCCGAAAACTATTTAGGTAGTGCCTCGTGTCTCACCTTCGGGGGTAGAGCACTGTCATGGTTGGGGGGTCTATTGCAGATTACCCCGCCATAGCAAACTCCGAATACCGAAGAGTGCAATCACGGGAGACAGACATCGGGTGCTAACGTCCGGTGTCAAGAGGGAAACAACCCAGACCGCCAGCTAAGGTCCCCAAATATAGCTAAGTGGGAAACGAAGTGGGAAGGCTAAAACAGTCAGGAGGTTGGCTTAGAAGCAGCCACCCTTTAAAGAAAGCGTAATAGCTCACTGATCGAGTCGTCCTGCGCGGAAGATGTAACGGGGCTAAGCTATATACCGAAGCTGCGGATGCGTGCTTAGCACGCATGGTAGGAGAGCGTTCCGTAAGCCTGCGAAGGTGCCTTGTAAAGGGTGCTGGAGGTATCGGAAGTGCGAATGCTGACATGAGTAGCGATAAAGGGGGTGAAAGGCCCCCTCGCCGTAAGCCCAAGGTTTCCTACGCAACGTTCATCGGCGTAGGGTGAGTCGGCCCCTAAGGCGAGGCAGAAATGCGTAGCTGATGGGAAGCAGGTCAATATTCCTGCACCATTGTTAGATGCGATGGGGGGACGGATCGCGGAAGGTTGTCCGGGTGTTGGAAGTCCCGGTCGCTGCATTGGAGAAGGCACTTAGGCAAATCCGGGTG
>NZ_QOBB01000500.1:0-1286 GCF_024704855.1 Burkholderia sp. HAN2018
GCCAGGCCGGGCCCGCGCGCTCAGTCGCGCGCGCCGGCCGGGCGCACGCCCAGCGCATCGGCCTGCCGCACGAGATCCGGCAGCGTGCGCACCCGCATCTTCTTCATCACCTGGGCCCGATGCACCTTCACCGTGATTTCCTGAAGGCCGAGATTCGCGGCAATCTGCTTGTTCATCAGGCCCGCGACGACCTGGCTCATCACTTCGCGCTCGCGCGGCGTCAACGACGCATAGGCGCCGCGCACCGCGTGAAGCGTGCGGTCGCGCTCCAGCGCGCGGCCGACGGCATCGAGCATCGCCTCGTCGTCGAACGGCTTCGTCAGGAAATCGAGCGCGCCGCCCTTCATCGCCTTGACCGTCGTGGCCACGTCGCCGTAACCCGTCATGAACAGGATCGGCACGTTCAGGCCCGCGCGCACCGCCGCCTCCTGGACGGCCAGCCCGCTCTCGTCGGCGAGCCGCACGTCGAGGATCAGACAGCTCGGCACGTCGGGCCGCTCGAACGCGAGAAACGCACGCGACGACGCGAAGGTCTCCACGCGAAATCCCGCCGAACGCAACAGCGCGCTCAACGCGCGCCGCAACGTTTCGTCGTCGTCGACCACATAGACGATCGGCGCGGGTTCTCCCGCGCCGCCGTTGCCGCTCGACGTCATGTCCGGCGTACTCGCCATTGCATTCCCTGTGTAGGCATCCGCTTCATTATCAAATGATAAACTAACAAAATGCCGGGCGGAACCGCCACGCGTCGGACGGCGCGGCCGGCCGGTGGAGCGCCGCTCACGCGGGCGGCGTGCCGGATGCGATCTGGTCGATCAGGTTGAGCATGTCGTCTGACGGAAACGGCTTGCGCAGGAACGCGATCGCGCCTTGCGCCAGCGCGCGGCGGATCGATTCGTCGTCGCCGTGCGCCGACATGAAGATGACCGGCAGCGTCGCGTTGCGCTGAATCAGCTGACGCTGGACGTCGAGCCCGCTCATCCCTTTCATCTTCAGGTCGACCAGCACGCAAATCGCGCCGGCCGGCGCATCGGCCGCCAGGAATTCCTCGCCCGACGCAAACGGCAATGCAGTATGGCCAGCCGATTTCAGCAGGCTGGCGAGACTCTTACGGACCGACGCATCGTCATCGATGATGCAAACAATGGCCATGAAATGAGAACCTGAAAATTGTGTCAATCCAGTACAGCGTGATGCAACGCGGGGCCGCGTCGACGGGCGTTGCCCCGCCCCCGCGATCCGTGCGTCATGCCCACGGTGCCGCGGCCAGCCGCGGCTGCGCGGGC
>NZ_QOBB01000501.1:0-1286 GCF_024704855.1 Burkholderia sp. HAN2018
CGAACACGCGCTCGCGATCGGCGCCGGCGAGCGCGGTTATGCCCGCGTCGAGCGACGGCGCGCGCCAGAACGCGGCGAGCGCGCGCGGCCCCTGCCGCTTCGCGCGGACCAGCAGCCAGGCTTTCATGAGGAGGAAGCACCAGCTGGCGACGGACATCGCCAGCAGCACATAGGCGACGGCATGCGTGATCGCATCGCCGCTTTCGAGGTAGTGGACAACGCCGGTGGGTATTGCCATCGGAGTTTCCCCGTGGGGTCAGCGCAGGCCGAGCACGTCCTGCATGTCGAACAGGCCGGCGCCGCGCGCCGACAGGAAGCGGACCGCGCGCAGCGCGCCCTGCGCATACGACACGCGGCTCGACGACTTGTGCGTGATCTCGATGCGCTCGCCGATCCCGGCAAACAGCACGGTGTGATCGCCGACGATGTCGCCGCCGCGCACCGCCGCGAAGCCGATCGACGACGGATCGCGTTCGCCCGTCACGCCGTGGCGGCCGTACACCGCGCAATCGTCGAGCGAGCGCCCGAGCGCGCCGGCGACCGCTTCGCCCATCATCAGCGCGGTGCCCGACGGCGCGTCGACCTTGTGGCGGTGATGCGCCTCGATGATCTCGATGTCGTAGCCGTGCGAGAAGTGCTTCGCCGCGAATTCGAGCAGCTTCAGCGTGACGTTCACGCCGACGCTCATGTTCGCCGCGAACACGATGCCGATCTTGCCCGCCGCGGCCTGCAGCCCGGCCTTCTGCTCGGCGGTGAAGCCGGTCGTGCCGATCACGAGTTTCACGTCGTGGCGCAGCGCGGCCTCGATATGGGCCATCGTGCCTTCCGGACGCGTGAAGTCGATCAGGTAGTCGGCCTGCGCGAACACGGCGTCGAGATCGGCGGTCAGCCTGACCCCGGTTTCCTTGCCGAGGAACGCGCCGGCGTCCTGGCCGAGGAACGGCGAATCGGCGCGGTCGAGCGCGCCGACGAGCTGCGCGTCGGAATCGTTGAGAACGGCTTCGATCAGCATCCGGCCCATACGGCCCGATGCGCCGGCAATCGCAATCTTCATGGCTTTCTACACGACAGGTCTAAAGGCGGGCGGCGCATGCCGCCCTGTTTCCGCGCGCGGGCTTATTGCGCCGGCGCGGTGAGCGGCTGGTTCTGCAGCGTGTCGGAGCCTTGCGGGCCGACCGGCGGCGACGCCTCGTTCGACGCGTTCGGCGGCGGCGGACGATGGAACTGGAACTGCGGCTGGATCGCCGGAACCGCGCCCGGCGGCTGGCCGCCCGGCACCGGCGCAC
>NZ_QOBB01000502.1:0-1273 GCF_024704855.1 Burkholderia sp. HAN2018
CGAGCAGCAGCACGGCGCCCCACAGTGCGAGCTCCGGCACGAGCCGCGTGACGAGGCCGCCGATCACCGCGCCGGCCAGGAAGCAGAAGCTGATCGTCGCGAGCAGCGCCGAGTCGTGCAGCGCGCCCGCGTCGTAGCGCGGGATCAGCCCGACGAACAGCTTCTGCGCGGCGCGGCGCAGGTTGCCGGTCGTCATCACCGACGTGTACGACAGTTCCTCGAGATGGGTGAACGACAGCGTCTGCAGCGTCGCGACGAACGAAATGCCCGGAATCAGCCATGCGCTCGACGCGCCGACGAGCCCGCTCGCGGCGACGCCGAGAAAGGCGATCTCGACGAGCAGGCTCGCGAATGCGGTATGCCGCATCCAGCCGCGCTGCGCGGCGAGGCCGAGCAGGTGCGCGACGAACACCGCGACCACGAAGCCGCCGAGCGGCGGCACGTGGTGCAGCGCGGCCGCCCATTCGCCGGCCGACACGTTGATGCCGAGCAGCGCGACGTTGCCCGTCATCGTGTTCGCGAACACGTGGCCGTGGCCCACGTACGTGTATGCGTCGAGGTAGCCGCCTGACAGCGTCAGCAACGCGGCGACAGTGAGATTGCGGCTGGCGCCGTCGAGATCCATCGAGCCTCCCGTGAAGATTCGCGCCAGTATGGCGCACGGGACGTTACCGTGCGCCGGTCATTGCCCGATGCCCGTGAGCCCGATCAGCGCGCCGCCCGCGAGCAGCCACAGCGGATGGATGCGCGTGCGCCACGCGAGCACCGCGCACGCGGCGGTGATGCCCCACTGGATCGCCGTGCGGTTCGACGCCTCGGAGATCAGCACCGCGCTCGCCGCGACGAGCCCGGCCGTGACGGGCATCATCCCCTGCTGCACGTAGCGGCGCCACGGCCGGTCGCGAAAGCGCTCCCACGCATGCAGCGCGAGCACGGTGACGATCGACGACGGCCCGAACTTCGCGAGCGACGCGACCAGCAGCCCGCTCCAGCCGGCCACGTGCCAGCCGACCAGCGACACGATCATCATGTTCGGCCCGGGCGCCGCCTGGGCCAGCGCGAACAGCGCGGTGAACTCGTGCGCGCTCATCCAGTGATGGACGTCGACGACCTGCCGCTGCATCTCCGGCAGGATCGTGTTGCCGCCGCCGAATGCGAGCAGCGACAACTGGCTGAAGATCGTCGCGATGGCGATCAGCGTGTCGTTCATGGCCGGCCTCCCGGCTGCGTGTCGCGCGCCGCGGCCGGCGCCGGCTGCGGCGTGCCCGCGTCG
>NZ_QOBB01000503.1:0-1166 GCF_024704855.1 Burkholderia sp. HAN2018
CCCGTGCCCGCGCAAGCGCAGGCGCTCGACGCACGGCTGCGCGCCGATGTCGGCGCGCCCGACGTGCGCTACCTCGTCGTGATTGCCGCGCCGACCGAACAGGCCGCGCTCGAACGCGCGGAACGGGTCGCCGCGCAGTTGCAGCCGCTCGTCGACCGGGGCGCGCTCGCGGGTTTCGAAACCCCCGCGCGCTTCCTGCCGAGCGACGCCGCGCAGCGCGCGCGCCTCGCGAGCCTGCCGGATGCCGATGTGCTCGCCGCGCGGATGCGCGACGCCGTCGCGAACCAGCCGATCGCGGTCAGGCCCGGCCTGTTCACACCATTCATCGCCGACGTCGAAGCCGCGCGCCACGCGCGGCTGCTGAAGCGCGCGGACCTGCGCGGCACGTCGATGGCGCTCGCCGTCGATGCGCTGCTGACCGAACGCGACGGCCGCTGGAGCGCGATGCTGCCGCTGCGTGCGCCGGACGCCGCCCGCACCGCGCAACCGGCATCGAGTCTCGATGCGACACCGATCCGCGCGGCCGTCGCGCGCGCGGGCGTGCCCGATGCGCTGTTCGTCGACATGAAGGCCGAAGCCGATCGCCTGTACGTGAGCTACGTGCACGAGGACATCCGGCTGTCGCTCGCGGGTTTCGCCGCGATCGCCGTGCTGCTGCTGATCGCACTGCGCTCGCCGCGCCGTGTCGTGCGCGCGCTCGCCCCGCTCGTCGCGGCCGTGCTGGTCGTGACGGCCGGCTTCGCGCTCGCCGGCGTGCCGCTGACGATCCTGCACCTCGTCGGGATGCTGCTGATCGTCGCGGTCGGCTCGAACTACGCGCTGTTCTTCTGCAAGCGCGACGACGCGCAGCCCGTCACGCCCCGCACGCTCGTATCGCTGCTGATCGCGAACCTCGCGACGGTCGCCGGCTTCGGGCTGCTGGCGCTGTCGCGCGTGCCGCTGCTCGAGACCTTCGGGCTGACCGTGGGCCCGGGCGCGATGCTCGCGCTCGCGTTCGCGGCGATCCTCGCGCCGCGCGCGGCCGCGGCCGGCAACCGTCATCAAGGAAGCCGCGCATGAATGCACCGTCGTCCGTTCCGCACCGACAGCCCGGCGATGCGCGCCGCTGGCAGCCCACACCGCTGATCGCGGGCACCGCCGCGCTGCACGCGGGCGCGGCAGCCGCC
>NZ_QOBB01000504.1:0-1237 GCF_024704855.1 Burkholderia sp. HAN2018
CGGCGCGCCCGCAACGGCGTGCGGGCAGGGCGAAACTACCTGCCGGCCGAAGCCGGCCGCCGGCGAGGGCTGTAAATCTTGCCTGCATCCGTCATCGTTTAACCATTCG
Organism: Burkholderia sp. HAN2018; assembly: GCF_024704855.1. Taxonomy (NCBI): domain Bacteria; kingdom Pseudomonadati; phylum Pseudomonadota; class Betaproteobacteria; order Burkholderiales; family Burkholderiaceae; genus Burkholderia; species Burkholderia sp. HAN2018. Next base: position 110 of record NZ_QOBB01000504.1, read on the forward strand.
AAACAATGTGTTCACCGAAAGGGGCATGATCTCCGGCGATCGAGCAGGCATACTGTCGCCTATGTTGCTCAATGCACGTCGAAGTACGTGCGCTTGCCCCCCATGTCCACTCCAGTTTCCTTTCGAACCCTGCGATGGTTGACCGTCGCGGCTGCTGCATGCTTGCTCGCCGCGTGTTCGACCGCTTCCGACGTGACCGCGACGTCGAACCCGAACGTATTTACCGTGACGACGCGCACGGTCGGCGTATCGACGACGTGGGCCGACGCCCATACGAAGGCCGTCGACGAAGCCACCAACTACTGCACGCAGCGCGGCATGCGCGCCAGCCTGAAGCAGGAGGCGCTGACCAGCGGCAGCCGTGTCGGCGCGCGCTCCGAACTCGCGTTCGAGTGCCATCCGACCTTCGAGACGGCGTCGAATCCGCGCGGTTGAGCGACCAGCGGCGTCGCACGCCGCCGCCGTCCGCGTTTTCCTTCTCCCCGATGCAAACCGACCCGCGAGGCCGTTCAGGCACATCGCGGGTCGGCGCACGTCCGGCGTCGGCTATGGCGGTTACGCCGGCTGCGCCTCGTACAGCTTCACGCACGCGGAGAAGTCGAGCGTGCCGAGCCCCTGCTGGCTCATCGACTGATAGAGCTGCTGCGCGAGTGCGCCCATCCACACCGGCTGGTGCGCGCTCCGTGCCGCTTCGGTCGCGAGCCCGAGATCCTTCAGCATCAGGTTCGCCGCGAATCCGCCCGCATAGCCGCGCGCGGCCGGCGCGGTGTCGCTCACGCCCGGATACGGGTTGTACGTGTCCGAGCTCCAGCAGCGGCCGGTCGACGTATTGATGATGCCCGCCAGCACGGACGGATCGATGCCGAGCGCGGCGCCGAGCGCCATCGCTTCCGAGACGCCCATCATCGAGATCCCGAGCAGCAGGTTGTTGCAGATCTTCGCGATCTGCCCGGTGCCCGTGCCGCCGCAATGCACGACGTTCTTGCCCATGTCGAGCAGCACGGGGCGGATGCGCTCGAACAGCGCGGCGTCCGCGCCGACCATGAAGGTCAGCGTGCCGGCCTGCGCGCCGCCGGTGCCGCCCGACACGGGGGCGTCGGCGAGCGGGAAGCCGCGCTGCGCGGCGGC
>NZ_QOBB01000505.1:0-1259 GCF_024704855.1 Burkholderia sp. HAN2018
GCGGCCGACGTGCTCGCCGAACGCAGCGCGTCCGCCGACGTGCGCCGCGCACTCGAGCAATCGGCCGGCCGCGACGATGCGCTGTGGGCCGCGCTGGCGGGCGAACTCGGCTGGAACGCGCTTGCGCTGCCGGAGGCGGCGGGCGGGCTCGGGCTCGGCGCGGTCGAGCAGGCGGTGCTGATGGAACAGCTTGGCCGGCGCATCGCGTGCGTGCCGTATTTTTCGACCGCGTGCCTGGCGGCGACCGCGCTCGCGGGCTGCACTGACAATCCGCTGGCGATGGACTGGCTCGCGAAGATCGCCGAAGGCGCGTGCAGCGCGACGCTGGCGCTGCCGTTCGACTGGCTATTCGGCGAGCCAGATGGGGCGCGGGTCGGCCGGCCATATGGCCGGCCGGGTGCCAATGCGTTCGGTGCATCGTTCGGCGACTCGTTCGACGAACCGGCCAGTGCGCGACCGCTTCCGTTCATCGCGGAGGAAACCGCGGCCGGCTTCGCATTGTCCGGCGTCGCGGCGCAAGTGCTCGACGGTGCGCGCGCCGACCTGCTGCTGGTTCCGGCGCGGATCGCGAACGAAGGGCAGTCGGTCGGCCTGTTCGCGATGGACATGACTGCCGGCGCAGCCGGCGTTGCGGTGACGCCGCTCGACACGCTCGACGCGACGAGGCCGCTCGCACGGATTGCGCTCGACGACGTGCGCGTGAGCCGCGACGCGCTGATTGCGGGCCGCGACGCGGCGCAGGTGCTCGAACGCGCCGCATGGTTCGCGGCGCTCGCGCTGGCCGCCGAACAACTCGGCGGCGCACAGCAATGCCTCGACCTGACGCTCGACTACACGAGCCAGCGCGTGCAGTTCGGCCGCGCGATCGCGTCGTTCCAGGCTGTCAAGCACCGTTGCGCGCAGATGATGGTGCTGATCGAATCGGCGCGCTCGGCCGTACTCGGCACGGCCCATGCGTGGGACGCGGAGGCCGGCGGCGTGGTGCCGGGCAACGCATTGCGTGTCGACATCGCCGCGGCGAAATCCGCCGCGAACGACGCGTATGCGTTCTGCGCACAGGAAGCGATCCAGTTGCACGGCGGCGTCGGCTTTACGTGGGAATACGACCCGCATCTCTACTTCAAGCGCGCGCAGGCGTCGGGCGCGCAGTTCGGCAGCACGCCGCAACTGCTCGAATGGATCGCAGGCCATGCGATCGAAGGCGGCGACGCGCACCGCGACGACGCGCCCGCCGCCGCGGTTGCGGCGCCCGCCCGCCC
>NZ_QOBB01000506.1:0-1256 GCF_024704855.1 Burkholderia sp. HAN2018
GCGCTGCTCGCACGCGTCGCCGACACCGCGCCGCAGTCGCGGCTCGACCGGCACGCACGGCGCGACAACGTGATCGCGGCATTCGCGGTGGCGGGCGGCGTCGCCGGTCGCCACGTTGCGCTCGTCGACGACGTGATGACGTCCGGCGCGACGCTCGCGGCCGCCGCGCACGCACTGAAGGCGGCGGGCGCCGCACGCGTGACGAATCTGGTTGCGCTGCGCACCGCCAGGGATTAATTAGATAGAGAGGCCGACCGACCGGACACGGCGGCGGCCGTCACGAACCGGCCGGCCGGGAACGCGCGCGTAGCGCCGCCCCGGCCGGCCCAGCCAAACCGAAACATGTTCAACGTCGTCCTCGTCGCCCCCGAAATCCCGCCGAACACCGGCAACGTGATCCGCCTGTGCGCCAACACGGGCGCGCGCCTGCACCTGATCGAGCCGCTCGGCTTCCCGCTCGACGACGCGCGGATGCGCCGCGCGGGCCTCGACTATCACGAGTATGCGCAGATGCGCGTGCACCGCGACTGGGACGCGTTCACCGCGGCGGAAACGCCCGATCCGGCGCGAATGTTCGCGTTCACGACACGCGGCTCGGGCCGCTTCCACGATCATGCATTCCTGCCCGGCGACTGGTTCGTGTTCGGCTCGGAGACGCGCGGCCTGCCCGCCGAGCTGCTCGAGCGCTTCCCGAACGAACAGCGCGTGCGCCTGCCGATGCGGCCGGACAACCGCAGCTTGAACCTGTCGAACACGGTCGCGGTGGTCGTGTTCGAGGCGTGGCGCCAGGCCGGGTTCGAAGGCGGCGCATGACGCCGGGACGGCGCCTCCCGCCCCGCGGAATGCGTCACGTCCGCGCGAGCCGCGCGCGGTACAGGTCGTAGATGTCAGGGGAAAAGCACGCGAACACCACGCGTGCGAGGTTCGGCGCCTGCGGCAGCATTTCGGCGACGGTGCCCACGGCGATGTCGACGGCGTCTTCGGCCGGATAGCGATAGATTCCGCAGCTGATCGCCGGGAACGCGATCGACGTCGCCGCGACCTCCTCGGCCAGCTCGATCGCGCGGCGGTAGCACGACGCGAGCAGGTCTGCCTCGCCGCGCCCGCCGCCATGCCACACGGGCCCGACTGCATGGATCACGTAGCGCGCCGGCAGCCCGTGACCGCGCGTGAGCCTGGCGTCGCCCGTGTCGCAGCCGCCGAGCGTGCGGCACTCGGCGAGCAGGCCGGGGCCGGCCGCGCGGTGGATCGCGCCG
>NZ_QOBB01000507.1:0-1658 GCF_024704855.1 Burkholderia sp. HAN2018
AGGTCGAAGTCGACAGGGACGTGATCGAACTGTTGGCCGACGACAGACCCGTCGAGGTCGAAGTCGAGAGCGACGTGATCGAGCTGTTAGCCGACGACAGACCCGTCGAGGTCGAGGTCGACAACGAGGTGATCGAGCTGTTGGCCGACGACAGACCGGTTGAGGTCGAAGTCGACAACGACGTGATCGAGCTGTTGGCCGACGACAGACCCGTCGAGGTCGAGGTCGACAGCGACGTGATCGAGCTGTTAGCCGACGACAGACCCGTCGACGTCGAAGTCGACAGCGAGGTGATCGAGCTGTTGGCCGACGACAGACCGGTCGACGTCGAAGTCGACAGCGACGTGATCGAACTGTTGGCCGACGACAGACCGGTCGACGTCGAAGTCGACAGCGACGTGATCGAACTGTTGGCCGACGACAGACCGGTCGACGTCGAAGTCGACAGCGACGTGATCGAGCTGTTGGCCGACGACAGACCCGTCGAGGTCGAAGTCGACAGCGACGAAATGGCACTGGTCGCGGTACCGACCTGTTGGGCGACGGAATAAAGCTGGCTACCGTTGATCGCGTCGGTACTGGTCGACGTTACCTGGCCGGCGGCGACATTGGTGATTTGCCGCTCGTTGTTGGCGCTGCCGACGCTAACGGTGCCAACCGGCTTGGTGCCTGCGAATCCGCCGAACGTGACGCCGTCGACGGTTGCGCTGCTCGTGCCGACGGCCGCGGTGTCGGCCTTCGAGCCGGCGCCCAGCGCGACGGAATTGTTCGTGCTGGCGATGGCGCCGCTGCCGATGGCGACGGCGTCGGTGCCCGTCGCGGTGCTGTCGGCGCCGGTCGAGTTCGCGTGGAAGTACTTGATGCCCTGGCTGTTGATGCTGTCGATTGCCGAGCCGACGCTGTTGGCGGTCGACGTCGTGCCGTTCGCGTTGTATGTGGTGTACGACGGCGCCGAGACCTTGCCGGTTGTCGGGTCATACGTCGAGCCACCGCCAAGTGCCGAGGCCGTGCTGCTACCGAGGTTGTCCGTCTTCGTCGAGACCGTGCTCAAGCCGGTGGACAGCGAGCCGATCGAGCTGTTGGCCGACGAGAGGCCGGTCGAGGTCGAGGTCGACAGCGAAGTGATCGAGCTGTTGGTCGACGAGAGACCGGTCGAGAGCGAGCCGATCGAACTGGTGGCCGACGACAAGCCAGTCGAGGTCGACGTCGACAGCGACGTGATCGAACTGTTGGCCGACGAGAGGCCAGTCGACGTGGAGGACGACAGCGAGGTGACCGAGCTATTGGTCGACGAGAGGCCGGTCGAGAGCGAGCCGATCGAGCTGGTGGCCGACGACAGACCGGTCGAGGTCGACGTCGACAGGGACGTGATCGAGCTATTAGCCGACGAGAGGCCAGTCGACGTGGAGGACGACAGCGAGGTGACCGAGCTATTGGTCGACGAGAGGCCGGTCGAGAGCGAACCGATCGAGCTGTTGGCCGACGAGAGACCCGTCGACGTGGAGGACGACAGCGAGGTGACCGAGCTATTGGTCGACGAGAGGCCAGTCGACAGCGAACCGATCGAGCTGTTGGCCGACGACAGACCCGTCGACGTGGAGGACGACAGCGAAGTGACCGAGCTATTGGTCGACGAGAGGCCGGTCGAAAGCGAGCCG
>NZ_QOBB01000508.1:0-1188 GCF_024704855.1 Burkholderia sp. HAN2018
CGTCGTCACGCTGCCGATGGCGCATGCGGGGCTCGACGTGCACTGGATCGCGCAGACGCCCTGCGTCGCCGTGCTGCCCGCGGGCGACCCGCTCGCGGCGCAGCCGCGCATCGCGCTGCGCGATCTCGCGCGCCGCCGCATCGTGACGGTCGCGAACCGGCACCGGCTGCGCCAGCGGATCGATGCGGCATTCGCGGCCGCGCGGGTCGACGCACGCGTCTTCATCGAAACCAATGCGTCGCTGAATGCGGTGATGGCCGCGCGTGCCGGCATCGGGATCGGCATCGTCGATCCGGCCACCGGTGTCGCACTGCCGGTGGACGGCGTCGTCGCCCGCCCGCTCGACGTCGACATCCCGTTCGCGTTCGGCGTCGCGACGCCGGCCGGCAAGGCGCGCACGGCGGCCGTCGATGCGCTGCTCGACGCGCTGCACCGGACGACGCGCACACTGCTCGACGACGTGATCTTTCACGAGGCCGCCGCGCACGATGCACTGCTGCGCGGCGACCGGCTGCGTGCCGGGCGCCCGTCACGCCCTTCAAGTCCCTCAAATCCTGCAAGCCCTTCCAGCCCGCCACGCACGACACGATCGCGCCGCACGCGCCCGGAGGCCGCATGACGATGCCCGCCGATGCACTCGACGCACTCGAAACCCGGCTCGCTCAAGACCTGCGCTGGCTCGACCTGCCCGCGCCGTCGTGGGTGCCGCCGCGCGAGGCCGACGGCACACGCGTGCTCGACGTCGCGATCGTCGGCGGCGGCATGGCCGGGCTCGCGGCTGCCGCCGAACTGCGCCTGCTCGGCATCGACAACCAGTGCGTGATCGACCGCGCGCCGGCGGGTTACGAAGGACCATGGGTCACGTTCGCGCGGATGGACACGCTGCGCTCGCCGAAGCAGCTCGCGGGCCCCGCGCTCGGCCTGCCCGCGCTGACGTTCCGCGCCTGGTTCGAAGCGCAATACGGCCGTGACGCATGGGACGCGCTCTACAAGATTCCGCGCACGCAATGGATGGACTACCTGCGCTGGTACCGGCACGTGCTCGACCTGCCGGTGCGCAACGACACCACGCTCGTCGCGCTGCGCCCGCGCGACGACGGCCTGCTCGCGCTCGACGTGCGCGGCAACTGCGAAGCGCAGACGCTGCTCGCGCGGCATGTGGTGCTCGCGACCGGCCGCGACGGGCTC
>NZ_QOBB01000509.1:0-1145 GCF_024704855.1 Burkholderia sp. HAN2018
CGGCGCTGGCGCGGCCGTTTCCGGTCGGCGATGGCGCCGCGCTGCTCCGGCGCCGGCCCGACCTGCGCGAAAGCGAGCGCCGGCTCGCCGCGTCGAACGCGCGGATCGGTGCCGCCACGGCCGAGCTGTATCCGTCGATCGTGCTCGGCGGGTCGGTGAACTGGCTGTCGACGACCGGCGATCCGTCGTCGCTCGGCGACAAGTACGCGATCGCGTGGGGCGTCGGGCCGCTGATTACCTGGCGTTTTCCGAATCTCGCGGCGAGCCGCGCGCAGCTCGCACAGGCACGCGCGGACGATGCCGCCGCTCGTGCGTCGTTCGACGCGCAGGTGCTGCGCGCGCTGAAGGAAACCGAACAGGCGCTCGCGCGATACGGCGCCGAGTGGCGCCGCAAGGCCGCGCTCGAAACCGCGCGTGCCGAGCACGCGCGCGCTTTCCGGCTCGCGGAACTGAACTACGACGCGGGCGCGCTGGATTTTCTCGGCGTGCTCGACGCGCAGCGCAGCCTCGTCGCGGTCGATGCGGCGCTGGCCGCATCGACGCAGCAGGTCGCGCTCGATCAGGTTGCCGTCTTCAAGGCACTGGGGGGCGGCTGGCAGCGTCAGGGCCAGCGCAAGCCCGTAATTGACGTGAACGGGCCGTGACCGGCCGTTCGTGAATCCGCACGCACTCAACCATTCCGATTCCGATCATGAGCACCACAGCCGTACCCGAGAAATCCGCCCGTTTCGCGCGGCGCCACTGGATCGCCGCCGGCGCCTTCATCACCGTCATCGTGCTGGCCGGGTTCGGCTGGCGCTGGTGGACGGTCGGCCGCTTCATCGAGCACACCGACGATGCCTACGTGCGCGCCGACATCGTGACCGTCAGCCCGCGGGTGGCCGGTTATGTCGCACGCGTGGCCGTCGACGACAACCAGCCCGTGAAGCGCGGCGACGTGCTCGTCGTGCTCGACGATCGCGACTATCGCGCGAAGCTCGACGACGCGCAGGCGGCCGTTGCCGCCGCCGATGCGACGTTGCAGGCCGAGGAAGCCGCGGCCGCGACGCTCGACGCGCAGGTCGGCCAGCAGCGCAGCGTGATCGAGCAGGCGCAGGCCGACGCGGCCGCCGCGCGTGCCGAGGCGACCCGACGCGACGCGGATG
>NZ_QOBB01000510.1:0-1215 GCF_024704855.1 Burkholderia sp. HAN2018
TTCCGCGTGCGCGGCGGGAAGGCCGGGGGGCGTGTCGGGCGGCGCCGCGTTGCCGGCTTCCGGGCACGGCGCGGTGTCGTGCCCGCGCGCCTGCACGATTTCGTCGGAATCGTGGGCACTGGCGTCGTCCGGCGCGGGAGCGGCCACATCGTGCCTGTCCGGTTCGTCGTGCTGCGCGGCGACCTGGGCCGCGGCTTGCCGCCAGGCCAGGTCGACGCCGCGCCACCAGCCGGCCACGGTCGGCAAATCGTGAGTCGACGTCGTCGCGATCGCGTCGCGGTCCCACTCGGACGGCTGCCGGAACGCGCCGCCCGCGTCGCGCTCGAACCACAGCACGCGCATGCCCGCGACTCCCTGCGCGCCGAGCCGTTCACGAAACCCGGCGGGCACCGTGCCGAGATCCTCGCCGATCGCGAGCGCCCGATGGCGGGCCGCCTCGAGCGCGACGAGCCGCATCAGATCGTCGACCGGATAACGCAGGTACGCGCCGTCGCGCGGCGAGCCGCCGTCCGGCACGATCCACATCCGCGCGAAGCCGAGCACGTGATCGATGCGGATGCCGCCCGCGTGCGCGAACGCCGCGCGCAGCAGCTCGATGAACGGCACGAAACCTTCCGCGCGCAGCGCGTCCGGCGTCCAGGTCGTCACGCCCCACGCCTGGCCGGCCGCGTTGAACAGGTCGGGCGGCGCGCCGAGCGACACGCCGCGCAGCAGCGTCGCGCCGTGCGCCCACGCGTCGCTGCCCGCGCGATCGGAGCCGACCGCGAGATCGGCGATCAGCCCGGTGGCCATGCCCGCGCGGCGTGCCGCATGCTGCGCGTCGCCGAGCGCGCGCGCGGCGCACCATTGCAGGAACGTATGGAACGCGACCGTATCGGCATGCGTGTGCGCGAATGCATCGACTTCCGCCGATGCTGGGTCGCGCCACGGCGCCGGCCACTGTCGCCAGTCCGCCCCGAGCCCGTGTTCGAGGCAGAACGCCTGCAGCGCATCGAAGCGCGCATGCGCGTCGAGCGCCGCGCTGCCCGTCGCGCGAAACCGCTGGAACGCGTCGCGCGACGGGGCGTCGTCGGCGCGCCACGCGTCGAAGCACGCGCGCAGGCGGCGCAGCTTCAGCGGCAGCACGTGCGGCCAGTCGATCAGCGGCGCATCGGCTGCCGCACCGGCTACGTGACGCACGGCCTCGGCGCCCGGCACCGCGTCGCAGTCGAGATA
>NZ_QOBB01000511.1:0-1153 GCF_024704855.1 Burkholderia sp. HAN2018
CGGACGATTCGGACTGGTGCCGGCTGCATCCGCTCGTGCGCGACACGCTGCGCGACCGCCTCGCCGCGGACGCCGGGCGCAGCGCGCTGCATGCGCGTGCGGCCGCCTGGCTCGACGCGCACGGGATGACCGAGGAAGCCGCGCGCCACGCGTATGCGGCCGGCCAGTTCGAGGTGGCGTACGCGCTCGCGCAGCGCTGCCTCGAGGATGCGATCAAGCAGGGCCGCATCAACGACGTGCTCGACTGGCTTGCGCTGCTGCCCGACGCGGAGCTCGACAAGCGCCCGACGCTGCGCATCGCGGTCGCGTGGGCACTGGCGCTCGGCGAGCGCCACGTCGAGGCGCAGCGCCAGATCGCGGGCATCCTCGCCGACACCGGCACGCCCGCGGCGATGCGCTACGAATGCGCGCTGATCCTCAGCGCGGCCGCTTATTACGCCGACGAAATCGACCGTTTCATCGAGCTGTTCGAACCGTGGGCCGACTTCACGCCGCCGGCGGCGACCTGGCTCGCGCAAATGCACGCGAACCGGCTGTCGGCGCGCGCGATCATCGTCGGCGAACCGGCGCAGGCGCGCCGCTTCCAGCACGCCGCGCCGCGCGGCGAGACGGCGGCCGGGTTCGGCTACGTCGCGCGCTGGGGCGAGCTGATCACGGGCCTGAGCTACCTGCGCGAAGGCCAGGTCCGGCTGGCCGACGACACGCTGTCGCCGGCGCTGGCACGCGCGGAAGCCGATCTCGGGCGCCGCCATCCGCTGACCTGCATGCTCGCGGCGATGTGCGCGGCGCTCGCGTACGAGGCCGACCGCGTCGACCAGGCCGCCGCGTTGCTCGCGAACCGGCTCGACGTGCTCGAACATGCGGGCACGCCCGATACCGTGCTGCTCGGCTATTGCACCGCCGCGCGCATCGCGCTGCTGCGCGGCGTCGAGCACCGCGCGATCGACCTGCTCGAAGCGCTCGACGCGATGGGCGTCGCGCGCCGCCTGCCGCGCCTGTCCGTCGCGAGCCTCGCCGAACAGGTGCGCATTCACGCGGCGCGTTATCGCGAGGCGACCTGCCATGCGCTCGTCGAGCGGATCGATGCGATCGCGGCCGCCGAGTTTCCGTCGCACGGGCCGTTGTGGCGGCGCCCGGTCGTGCTGCTGCAGGC
>NZ_QOBB01000512.1:0-1136 GCF_024704855.1 Burkholderia sp. HAN2018
CCCTGTTCGCGGATCTGCTCGAGGGTCGCGGCCGGCGTGCTGGCGTCCTGCGGGATGCGGATCTCGATCAGCGCGGGCAGCCCGCAGGTCAGCGCGCGTTCGAGCGCGGGCGCGAAATCGGCGGTGCGCTCGACGGTCTCGCCATGTGCGCCGAATGCGCGCGCATACGCGGCGAAATCGGGATTCGTGAGCCCCGTGCCGTGCACGCGGCCCGGGTAGTTGCGCTCCTGATGCATGCGGATCGTACCGAAATGCCCGTTGTTGACGACGATTGCCACGATGTTCAGCCCGTACTGCATCGCGGTCGCGAGCTCGTTGCCGGCCATCATGAAGCAGCCGTCTCCCGCGAGCGCGACGACGGCGCGCGACGGGTACAGCGACTTCGCGGCGAGCGCGGCCGGCAGCCCGTAGCCCATCGCGCCGCTCGTCGGCGCGAGCTGCGAGCGGAAGTGCCGGTACGCGAAGTGGCGATGCAGCCAGATCGCATAGTTGCCCGCGCCGTTGGTGAGGATCGCGTCGTGCGGCAGGCGCTCGCGCAACTGCACCATCACGTCGCCGAGCTGGACGTCGCCGGGCATCGGCAGCGGCGCATGCCATTCGCGATACGCGCGATGCGCGTCGGCGGCGCTGCCGGCCCACGCGGGGTGCGCGGGCGGCTCGAGCGCGGCGAGCGGCGCGGCGATTTCGGGCATCCCGGACACGATCGGCAGGTCGGCCGCATACACGCGGCCGAGCTCGTCCGCGCCCTGGTGCACGTGAACGAGCGTCTGGCGTGTCTTCGGGATGTCGAGCAGCGTGTAGCCGCCGGTCGTCGCTTCGCCGAGGCGCGGCCCGATCACGAGCAGCAGGTCGGCGTCGCGGATGCGCTTCGCGAGCGCGGGGTTGATCCCGAGCCCGACGTCGCCCGCATAGTTCGGGTGCGCGTTGTCGATCGTGTCCTGGTAGCGGAACGCGCAGGCCACCGGCAACTGCCAGCGCTCGACGAAGGTGCGCAGGTTCGCGCACGCGTCGGGTGTCCAGCCGCTGCCGCCGACGATCGCGAACGGACGTTCGGCGCCCGCGAGCCGCTCGCGCAGCTCGTCGAGCTGCGCGGCCGACGGCGCGGCCGCGACGCGTTTCGCGGCCGGCACGACGGG
>NZ_QOBB01000513.1:0-1120 GCF_024704855.1 Burkholderia sp. HAN2018
GGCATCGCGCCGCCGAGAATCGCGTCGCGCACGCGGCGCAGCAGCTGGCGCTGCAGCGAAGGCGCGCCCGGCGTGCGCGCCAGCGGCGCGTCGAGCGGCAGCAACGGCGCGTCGCCGGAAGGCAGGATTGTCGTCATCGGAACATCGCAGCGTGAAAATGTCGGAACGTGGCGGACGGCTAGTTGCGGACGGCTAGTTGCGGACGGCCGGTCGCGCACGGCCAGCGGCGCACGGCTCGTGGCACCATAAATTCGCCGATCTCTGGCGCTTCTCATGGTACCTCGCCACGACTACGATCGTCTGCATGCCGGCATGTCGCCGGCCGCCAACCGAAGCGAGATCGACCTTGTCCACGCTCACCAACGCTTTCCAGCAATCCATCGGCCACCCCGTTCCCGACTGGTCCGCGCGCCCGCGCCCGGAGCGCATCGTGCTCGAAGGCCGCTACTGCCGGCTCGAACCGCTCGACGCCGAGCGCCACGCGGCCGACCTGTACGCCGCCTACGCCCAGGCGCCGGACGGCAGCGACTGGACCTATCTCGCACACGGCCCGTACACCGACGAGTCGAGCTACCGCGACTACGCGCGCGGCGCGCAGGCGAGCGCGGATCCGCTGCACTACACGGTGATCGACCGTGCCACGGGCCGCGCGGCCGGCACGCTCGCGCTGATGCGCATCGATCCGGCCAACGGCGTGATCGAGGTCGGCTCCGTCACGTTCTCGCCGCTGCTCAAGCGCACGCCCGTCTCGACCGAGGCGCAGTTCCTGCTGATGAAGTACGCGTTCGACACGCTCGGCTACCGGCGCTACGAATGGAAATGCGACGACCTGAACGTGCCGTCGCGCAAGGCCGCCGCACGGCTCGGCTTCCGCTACGAAGGCACGTTCCGGCAGGCGATCATCTACCGCGGCCGCAATCGCGACACTGCATGGTTCTCGATCATCGACGGCGAATGGCCGGATGTCCGCGCCGCTTTCGACGCGTGGCTCGCACCGGAAAACTTCGATGCGCAGGGTCAGCAGCGCCAGTCACTCACCGCGATCCGCCACGCGCAGGCGCGCGCGCGCGATGCGGCCGGCCGCGCGCACGACGCGACGCGCGTCACGGTGCGCCCGCTC
>NZ_QOBB01000514.1:0-1110 GCF_024704855.1 Burkholderia sp. HAN2018
CGCGTGCAGGTGGCCGCGCAGCAGGCGCTGCCGGTGTCCGTGATCCGGCCCGGCGCCGCGCCGGCCGACCAGACGCTCACGCTGCCGGGTGCGGTGATGCCGTACGCGGAAGCGTCGATCTATGCGCGCACGAGCGGTTACATCGCGCACTGGAGTGTGGATATCGGCACGCACGTGAAAGCCGGGCAGACGCTCGCGCAGATCACGGCGCCCGACCTCGACGCGCAGTTGCGCCAGGCGCACGCCGACACGTCGACCGCGCAGGCGAACTACGACTATGCGAAATCGACCGCGCAGCGCTGGCAGGAGATGCTGAAAACGCAGTCGGTATCGCAGCAGGACACCGACACGAAGGTCGCCGACATGAACGCGAAGCGCGCGATGCTCGCCTCCGCGCAGGCGAATGCCGCCCACCTGAACGAACTCGTGTCGTACGAATCGGTGACGGCGCCGTTCGACGGCGTGATCACCGCGCGCAACGTCGACGTCGGCACGCTCGTCACGGCGGGCGGCACACCGGGCAGCCCGGGGCTGTCGGGCGAGCTGTTCCACCTCGAGCAGACCGACACGCTGCGCGTGTTCGTCGACGTCCCGCAGGACAGCGCGGCCGGCGTGTCGGCCGGCACGCCCGTGTACCTGACCACGCAGCAGTATCCGGGCCGGCGCTTCGCCGCGCGCGTGGCGCGCAGCGCGGGCGCGATCGATCCCGTGACGCGCACGCTGCGGGTCGAGATCGACGTCGACAACCACGACGGCGCGCTGATGCCGGGCGCGTACGCGCAGGCGCACCTGCTCGTCGCGAGTGCGGCGCCCGCGTTCGAACTGCCGGTCAGCGCGCTGCTGTTCCGGCCGAACGGCGTGACGGTCGCGACCGTCGCCGCGAACGGCACCACCGCGCTGAAGACCGTGCAAATCGGCCGCGATTTCGGCACGCACGTCGAGATCGTCGCGGGGCTGGCCGCGACCGATCGGGTGATCGACAACCCGGGCGATTCGATCGCCGGCGGCGAGACCGTGAAGATCGTGGCGGTCGAGCCCGGCGCGGCGCAGGCGGCTGCGCAGGCCGGCTCGGCTACCGGCGTGCCGGCGGCGCCTCACGCGGTAGCGGCC
>NZ_QOBB01000515.1:0-1110 GCF_024704855.1 Burkholderia sp. HAN2018
CCGCGCCGCCGACCGCGACGCACGCAGCGCGCACGTCGTCGGGCAACGCTTCCGGACGGTCGAACACGGGCGCGCCGACGCGCGCGGCCAGCGCAGCGGTACGCGCGCTGCCTTGCCCCAGGATGCCTGCGACGCGATACGTGCCGGACGCGGCGAGGCCCGCCGCATAGAACTGGCCGAAGCGGGAGCCGGCCACGACGACCGGCAGCGGATGAGCCTTCATTGCGCCTCCTTCAGGCGGGTGTCGACGAACGTGGCGTTCAGGCAGTCGAAATGACCGCCGGGGATGTCGACGGACGTGATGCCGCCGAGCGCCTGCGCCGTCCAGTATTCGGTGAGCGCCGCGCGCTGCTGCGGAATCAGCGGGTTGCAGCGCTCCGGCACGAACAGCCGCAGCGCACCCGCGTACGGCGCGTCGCCCGCCCAGTGGCTCGCCTGCACCGAATGCATGAAGAGCCGGTACAGCCGTTCGCGCTCGTCGAGCAGCGGATGCGCGACCTCGTCCTGCATCGACAATCCGGCGGCCGCGCGCAGCACGCGGCGGCGCAACGTATCGAGCGGCTCGCAGCGGTCGCCGAAAATCTCCAGCTGGGCCTGCAGGCTGCCGGGCGCGAGACGCGCGGGGTCGGCCTTCAATGCGTCGGCGAGTGCGTCGGCCAGCACGTACGTCTCCGGAAAACCGAGCGCGTCGAGCGGCAGCCCGAGCGTCGCCGCGAAGTTGAACAGCACGAGCCGCTCGTCTTCGATCAGGTACGGAATCCGGTAGCTCGACACGATGTCGAGCGTGCGCACCTCGACGCCGAGCTGCACCAGCGACTTCGCCATTTCGAGCGCGACCAGGCCGCCCGAGCAGTAGCCGAGCACGTCGACCTCGCGCACGCCGGTGCGCCACAGCGCATCCGCATAACGCCGGCCGAGCGTCGCGTTCAGGTGGCGCGCCGGCAGGTCGAGATAGTCCTGCGCGTCGCGCACCGCGAAGCCGAGCACCGGGCCGAGCCGCGCGAGCGCCGGCATGACCGGACGATATGCATGCACGGTGCCGAGCCCTTCGTGCACGATCACGCGCGGCACGCCGTCGCCGGGCGCGAGCGGGATCGGCCGCACGCCGCC
>NZ_QOBB01000516.1:0-1079 GCF_024704855.1 Burkholderia sp. HAN2018
GCTATCCGATCATCCTCGTGCACGGCCTGACCGGCACCGACGACTATTTCGGCGTGGTGCCGTACTGGTACGGCATGCAGGCCGACCTGCAGCGGCATGGCGCGACGGTCTACGTCGCCGACCTGTCGGGGTTCCAGAGCGACCTCGGCCCGAACGGGCGCGGCGAGCAACTGCTCGCCTACGTGAAGCAGGTGCTGGCGGTCACGGGTGCGGCCAAGGTGAACCTGATCGGGCACAGCCAGGGCGGGCTGACGTCGCGCTACGTCGCGTCGGTCGCGCCCGCGCTCGTCGCATCGGTCACGACGATCGCGACGCCGCACCGCGGCTCGCAGTTCGCCGACTTCGTGCTCGCCGCGCTGAAGCTCGACCCGACGGGCATCTCGACGCCGGTGTTCGGCGCGCTCCTGAACCTGTTCGGCGTCTTGACCAGCGACACGCACAACACGAACCAGGATGCGATCGCCGCGCTCGATGCGCTCGGCACGGCGCGAACCACGCGGTTCAACCAGTTGTTCCCGAGCCCGGGCCTCGGCGCCGGTGCCTGTCGCACCGGCGCGCCCGCCGAGACGATCGGCGGCAACGTGCATCTGCTGTATTCGTGGAGCGGCGCCGCATACCAGCCGGTGTCGCTGCTCGGCATCGTGACGGGCGCTGCCGACACCAGCGTAATTCCGGTCATCGATCCGGCGAACCTGCTGGATCCGTCGACGCTCGTGTTCCTGACCGCCGGCAACGTGATGGCGCTGGCCGGTGCGGGGCCGAACGACGGCTTCACGTCGACCTGCAGTTCGATGTTCGGCACGGTGATCTCGACGCGTTACCACTGGAATCACTTCGACGCGATCAATCAGTTGCTCGGCATCCGCGGCGCGTACGCGGAAGACCCGGTCGCCGCGCTGCGCGTGCATGCGAACCGGCTGAAGCTGCAGGGCGTTTGAGCGATGACGGTCCGGACGATGGTGTCTCGCGTCGCGCTCCATGGCGCCGTCGGCACGCTCGCGGCCGCGGCGGTATGGCATGCGCTCGACCGGCCGGCGGCGTCGACGCAGGCCGTCGCGCTGCCTGCCGCGCGCGCCGTG
>NZ_QOBB01000517.1:0-1081 GCF_024704855.1 Burkholderia sp. HAN2018
CCCGACCTGGGCGACGGCTCCGGCGGTTCGCTGACGCCGCAGGCCGAGCGCCGGCTCGGCGAGCGGGTGATGCGCGAAGTGCGGCGCGATCCCGACTATCTCGACGACTGGCTCGTGCGCGACTACCTGAATGAGATGGCGGCGCGGCTCGCGGCCGCGGCGGCCGCGCGCTTCATCGGCGGCTACACGCCGGACTTCGACCTGTTCCCGGTGCGCGATCCGCAGATCAACGCGTTCTCGATGCCGGGCGGCTTCATCGGAATCAACAGCGGGCTCGTCGTCATGACGCAGACGGAGTCGGAACTCGCGTCGGTGGTCGGCCACGAGATGGGGCACGTGCTGCAGCGGCACATCGCGCGGATGATCGGCGCGAACGAGAAGACCGGCTATACGGCGCTCGCGACGATGCTGCTCGGCGTGCTGGCGGGCGTGCTCGCGAGAAGCGGCGACCTCGGCAGCGCGATCGCGATGGGCGGGCAGGCATACGCGGTCGACAACCAGCTGCGCTTCTCGCGTTCGGCCGAGCGGGAGGCCGATCGCGTCGGCTTCCAGTTGCTCGCGGGCGCGGGCTACGACCCGTACGGGATGCCGGGTTTCTTCGAGCGGCTCGATCGCGCGTCGATGGGCGATGCGGGCGTGCCCGCGTATGCGCGCACGCACCCGCTGACCGGCGAGCGGATCGCCGACATGGAGGATCGCGCGCGCCGCGCCCCTTACCGGCAGCCGCGCCAGTCGCCCGAATACGGGTTCGTGCGCGCGCGGCTGCGGGTCCTGCAGAACCGCGCGCCGACCGACATCGCGGCCGAAGCGCGCCGGATGCAGTCCGAGATCGACGATCGCACGGCGCCGAACGTCGCGGCGAACTGGTACGGCATCGCGCTCGCGAACGCGCAGCTCGGCGAGTACGACGCGGCCGGCAAGGCGCTCGCGTCGGCACGCACCGCGTTCGACGCGCGCGAGCGGCGCGAGGACGATCCGACGACGAGTTCGCCGAGCCTCGACGTGCTGGCCGCCGACATCGCGCGCCGTGCAGGGCGCGCCGACGAAGCGGTGCGGCTCGCGGCGCTCGCGCAGCGGCGCT
>NZ_QOBB01000518.1:0-1060 GCF_024704855.1 Burkholderia sp. HAN2018
CGCGCGCGGCCGCGTTGCCGGCCGATCCCGTCGCGGCGGCCCGCCCGGTTTCGCTCGTCGGGCGTCAGGCGGAGATCGGGCAGATCGTCGACATGATCGAGCGCGCGCCGGTCGTCACGCTCGTCGGGGCGGGCGGCATCGGCAAGACGAGCCTGGCCGGCCGCGTCGCCCACGAGCTGCGCGAGCGGTCCGGCGAACGAGTGCTGTTCGTCGCGCTCGCGAGCGCCGCGACGCGCGACGACGTGCTGCTCGCGATCGCCGCGGAACTCGGTCTCGAGACCGACGGCGTGCCGGGCATCGACCGGATCGCCGGAGCGTTCGCCGCGTCGCCGGCCCTGATCGTGCTCGACAACGCGGAACACGTCGTCGATCTGGTGGCCGATCTCGTCGATACGCTGACGTCGCGCGCGCCGTCGCTGCGCGTGCTCGCGACGAGCCGCGAACCCCTGCATATCTCGGCCGAAGCCGTGTTTCGCGTAAGCCCGCTGGCGGTGCCGGACAGCGACGCGCCGCTCGACGAGATCGTGCGTCATTCGGCCGTCGAGCTGTTCCTCGCGCGGATCCGCGCCGCCACGCCCGACTGCGCGGTCGATGCGGCCGGCATCCGGCTGATCGGCGACATCTGCCGGCGCCTGGACGGGCTGCCGCTCGCGATCGAGCTGGCTGCCGCGCGCGTCGCAACGCTCGGGCTCGAGGCCGTCGCCGCGCGTCTGGACGACCGGCTGAACCTGCTGACCGGCGGGCTGCGATCGGCGCTGCCGCGCCACCAGACGTTGCGGGCGACGTTCGACTGGAGCTACGTGCTGCTGGATGCGGCCGCGCGCTCGCTGTTTCGCCGGATGGCGTGCTTCACCGGCCCGTTCACGTTCGATGCCGCGCGCGAGGTCGCGATGGATCCCGGGATGTCGGCCGCCGAGACGATCGCGGTGCTCGGCGAACTGGTCGCGAAGTCGCTGGTGACCGTCGAGTTCCACGGCGCGCACGCGCGTTACCGGTTGACGGAATCGACGCGCGCGTACGCGCTCGAGAAACTGCGCAACGAAGGCGAATTCGACCTCGT
>NZ_QOBB01000519.1:0-1067 GCF_024704855.1 Burkholderia sp. HAN2018
CGTCGCGGCCGCCGCGGGCGCCTGCGCGCCACGCGGCCGCGCGCCCTGTGCGGCGTCGCGAGTCAGTTCGTACACCGTCTGCCCGCGCAGCCGGAACGCCTGCGTGACGTACGTGAAGTTTTCCGAATGGCCGGCGAACAGCAGCCCGCCCGGCTTCACGAGCGGCTCGAAGCGCGACAGCACCTGCCCCTGCGTCGGCTTGTCGAAATAGATCATCACGTTGCGGCAGAAGATCGCGTCGAACGGCTTCGCGATCCCGTAATCCGCATCGGTCAGGTTCAGCTGCTCGAAGCGGATCATCGCGCGCAGCTCGGGGCGCACCTTCACGCGGCCGGCCTGCGCGCCCGTACCCTTCAGGAAGAAGCGCTTCAGCCGCTCCGGCGCCAGGTGCTTGACCTGGTCATACGTGTAGATGCCGGCCTCCGCCTTCGCGAGCACCTGCGTGTCGAGGTCGGTCGCGAGGATCGACGCGCCGCGCGCGGCCGATTCGCCGAGCGCCTCGATCAGCGTGATCGCGATCGAGTAAGGCTCCTCGCCGGTCGACGCCGCCGAACACCAGACCGATACGGGCGCCGGCCGCCCCTTCACGAAATCCGACAGGATCGGGAAATGGTGCGACTCGCGGAAGAACGCGGTCAGGTTCGTCGTCAGGGCATTGGTGAACGCTTCCCACTCGAGCGGATCGTCTTCCTGCTCGAGCAGGTCGAGGTAGTCGCGGAACGTGTCGAGGCCGCGTGCCCGCAAGCGGCGCGCGAGACGGCTGTACGCCATGTCGCGCTTGTGCTCGGACAGCGAGATCCCCGCGCGTTGATGGATCAGCGCGCGGATGCGTGCGAAATCCGCGCCCGTGAACGCGAAGTCGCGCCCCGGCTCGCCCGCGCGAGGCGAGGCATCCGGTGCATCGGGTCGAAACGGCGCGCGCGCGTGCGACATGATTTAGAAGGTCTCCCAATCGTCATCGGACGTGCCGGACGTGGCCGGCGCCGGCTTCTCGCCGTTCAGCGCCGGGCGCACGAGCGCGGGCTTCGCGGCCGGCTTGTCGGCCGGCGCGGCGGATTTCGCGAGAC
>NZ_QOBB01000520.1:0-1038 GCF_024704855.1 Burkholderia sp. HAN2018
GGGATCGGCGGCGCGGGCGGCGCATGCCGCACGGCCGGGGCGGCGGACAGGAACGCCGCGTACTGCAACGGCGGATGGCCGGCGAGCAGGCCGCAATAGCCGCAGCGTTCGAAATGCGCATCGGCGGGCGCATGCGGTTCCGCATGCGCCACGAGCGTGTTGCCGGTTGCCGAGCAGATCGGCGCGGCCGGCAGGCCGCCAACGGATTCGGATGCGCTTGTGCGCAGTTGCGAGATCAGCGGCGCGACCAGCGCGAGCACGAGCGCGAACAGCCCGAGCCACGCCGTGGCCCGGGCTTGCCGTGTCGGCGCGCGGCGTGCGCCGGCGCGCGACGAATCAGGCTGCCGCGCGTGCCGCACGGCCGAACAGCAGACGGTCGATCAACCAGACCGCGACGATCGTCGCACCCATCAGCGGAAAGACGATGCCGAGCAGCACGAGCCCCGCGATCCAGCCGCGCATCGGTGGCGTGCCGCGTTCGCGCGACGGCGCGCCGAGCTTGCCGGCCGGGCGCCGCTTCCACCACATCACGGTGCCGGTGACGGCCATCGCGGCCAGCCCGAGCGACAACACAGCGCAGACGATCTGGTTCGCGAGCCCGAAGTAGCGGCCCATATGCAGCGACGTGCCATACGACACGGCGCGCGATACCGCGCCGTAGTCGTCGTAGCGGATGTCCTTCAACACGGCGCCGCTGTACTGGTCGAGGTAGATCGTCCGCTCGGCCTGCGGGTCGTCGGGGAAGTACGACGCGGTGAACACGCCGTCCGCGCCGGACGGCAGCGCGAGCGTGTAGCCGCTCGTCACGCCGAGGCCCGCGACGATCGCGATCGCGCGGGCCAGCGGCAGCGGGGCCGGGGTCGGCGCCGACGGCGAATGCGGGACGGGCACGTTGCCGACCGCCCAGGGCGTTTGCGGCAACGGCAGGTCGTCCATCACCATCCCCGGCATCGACTCGCCGGATTCGTGGTGATGGCCGGACGGCGCGGCGGCCTGCGCAGGCGCATGCTCGGGCGCACGCTCGAGCGCCGCGGCGGC
>NZ_QOBB01000521.1:0-1041 GCF_024704855.1 Burkholderia sp. HAN2018
ATGCGTCGGAATCCCTCGTGGCGGACAGGCCGGCACCGGCGCACGCGGCGTCGCCGCGCGCGGCCGCGGTCGCGGCATCGCCGCCGTGCCAGAAGTCGAAATAGTTGAACCAGTTGTACGGTGCCGAGCGACAGTACCTGTCGAGCAGCGCGACGTAGCGCGCGAGTGCCGCGTCGACGGCCGCCGCGCGCGCGTCGCGCCGCACGTCGGAGAAATCGGCGAGCGTCTCGAAGTGCACGTCGTAGCGGTTGCCGTCGCGATAGAGGCCCGTCATGAAGATCACCGGCCGTCGCAGCATCGCGGCCATGTAGAGCGGCCCGAGCGGGAACGCGGCCGGTGCGCCGAGCAGCGGCAGCCGCCGCAGCGACGCGGCCGCGTCGTCGAGCAGCGTGCGGTCGGCGAGCATGCCGACCATGCAGTTCGCGTCGAGGCGCTCGCGCACCTTCAGCATCGAGTCGACTTGCCCGAGCGGAATCACTTCCGGCTGCGCGGCGGGGTTCACCGCGGCGAGCGTCGCGTTGATCTTGCGCGCGTTCTTCTCGTACATCGTCACGACGACGCGCAGGTCCGGGTGCGTGCGGCCGATCGCGCGCACGACCTCGAAGCTGCCGAGATGCGCGCCCATCAGGAACGCGCCGCGTCCGCCCGCGAGCGCTTCGTCTACCAGCGTCTCGCCGTGCAGCCGGATGTCGAACAGGTCGAAGCGCCCGTTCATCAGGTAGATGCGGTCGTGGATCGTCGCCGCGAACGTGAACACGTGCCGGTACACGTCGCGCCAGCGCGCGGGGCGGCCGAGCACGCGGCGCAGGTAGTCGCGCGACGCCGCGCACGCGACCGGCGAAAACAGCACGAAATACGTCGCGATCAGGTGCAGCACGACGCGCGCGCGCTGCCGGCCGAAGCGCAGCGAGATCCACGTCATCGCGCGCAGCAAGCCCGCGTTGCTGCGCTCCTGGCGTTCGGCCCACGCGGTGCGCTTCATGGCTGCGCGCCGTCCTGCCCGGCCGGCGGCGCGGACAGCACGCCGCTCGCGACGTCGCG
>NZ_QOBB01000522.1:0-1007 GCF_024704855.1 Burkholderia sp. HAN2018
CGCCGCTGCCGGCGCCTGCGCGCCCCGAGCGTCTGGCGGCCGGGCACGACGCGTCGCAGACGCTTGCGGCGCGCCATGCGACGCGCGTGCTGCGCGATGCCTGGCGGATGGCCAGCTTCAGTTCGCTGACCGCGTCGATGGCGCGCGAGGAGGCGGGCGTCGCGGCCGTGCCGGATGACGAACTGCGGCCCGACCACGATGCGCTTGCCGCGGTCGCGCCGGATGCCGAGTGGTTGTTGGCCGATACGGTTGCGCCCGAACCGCCGGACGACGACATCCTCGTGTTCCCGCGCGGCGCGGCGGCCGGCGAGTGCCTGCACCGCCTGTTCGAGCTCAGCCGGTTCACGGAGCCCGAGTCGTGGCCGAAGGCCGCGCTCGGTGCGCTGCACGACCGGCCGGTCGAGGCCGGGCCCGAACTCGCGACACGTCTGCCGGCGATGATGGTGCAACTGGTCGATGACGTCGTGCACACCGAGCTCGTGCCGGGCATGCGGCTCGTCGATCTCGATCCCGCGAAGCGGCTCGACGAAATGGGGTTCCTGTTCCCGGCGCCGTCGCTCGACCTGATGGCGCTACGCCGCCTGCTGGTCGCGCACGGCTACCCGGACGTTGCACTGGAGGCGGGCATGCTCGCCGGTTTCATCAAGGGTTTCATCGACATGATCGTCGAACACGACGGCCGCTTCTGGATCGTCGACTGGAAGTCGAACCATCTCGGCACGACGCCGGACGCCTATGGCCCGCGCGCGCTCGACGTCGCGATGGCCGACCACGCGTATCACCTGCAGGCGCTGCTCTATACGGTCGCGCTGCATCGCTACCTGCGCGGGCGGTTGCCCGATTACGACTACGACACGCACGTCGCGGGCTACCTGTACCTGTTCGTGCGGGGTGTACGGCCCGGCTGGCGCAGCGGCGGCGAGCCGGCCGGCGTGCATGCGCGGCGGCCCGCGCGCGCGCTTGTCGACGCACTCGACCGGATGATGGAAGGGGGCCGCGCATGAACG
>NZ_QOBB01000523.1:0-997 GCF_024704855.1 Burkholderia sp. HAN2018
GGCCCGGCAAGCGCCGCGCGGCCGGCCGGGGCCCGCCGCCGGCGCGGAGCCCGGGAAGCCGATGTTGCGCTAGCGCTGCATCGACTCCCAGACCTTGTGCAGACGCTTGACAGAGACAGGCATCGGCGTGCGCAGTTCCTGCGCGAACAGCGAAATCCGCAATTCCTCGAGCAGCCAGCGGAATTCCGCGAGCCGCGGATCGGCGACGCCGCCGCGCTGCGACACCGCGCGCTGGTACTGCTGGGCGAGCGGCAGCAGGTCGGCCGACTGCTTCGCGTCGCGCGCCGGATCGGCCTTCAGCTTGTCGATCCGCAGCGCGATGCCCTTCAGGTAGCGCGGGAAGTGCGCGAGTTGCGCGTAGGGCGTATCGATCACGAAGCGCTTGCCGACCAGCGCGGCGAGCTGCTGCTGCAGGTCCGCATGCGCCTGCGCGAACGGCTTCGCCTGCGCGAGCTTCTTCACGAGACCCGCGTATTCGGCCAGGACCTGCCCGACCAGCCGCGCGATTTCCTGCGCGAGCAGGTTCAGGCGGCTTCGGCCCTCGTCACGGCGCGCGTGGAAGCTCGCGTCGTCGTCGGGCAGCGGGTCCTGCAGGCACGCGCGGTCGAGCGCCGTGTCGATCAGCTGGTCGCGCAATTCGTCCTGCGTGCCGAGCGACATGTACTGCATCGCCATCTCGCGCAGGCCCGGCAGGTTCTTCTCGAGGAACTTGATCGGCTCCTTCAGCTGCAGCGCGAACAGCCGCCGCAGGCCGGCCCGGTGGATGCGCGCGGCCTCCTCCGGCGAATCGAACACCTCGACGTCGCAATGCGTGCCGCGATCGACGAGCGCCGGGTAGCCGTACAGCGTCTGGCCGCGCCGGCGGATTTCCAGCAGCTCGGGGAGCTTGCCGAAATTCCACGTCGTCAGGTTCTCGTACAGCGCCGTCGCACCGGCTTCCGCCGGAGCGGACGTCTGCGGCGCCGCGCCCTTCGCGGGCTTCGGGCCGCGGCCGGGT
>NZ_QOBB01000524.1:0-963 GCF_024704855.1 Burkholderia sp. HAN2018
AGCTGGCCGGCCCGGCGCCGGCCGCGCGGCCGGCGCTCGCGGCGTCCGCCGTCGCCGTGCCGAAACCCTGACGCTTAAAAGATTCCGAGACAGACATGATCCGAACCATTCTCGCCATCGACGACTCCGCGACCATGCGTGCGCTGCTCCAGGCGACGCTGGCGCAGGCCGGCTACGACGTGACGGTGGCGCCGGACGGCGAGGCCGGCTTCGACCTGGCGGCCACCGTGCCGTACGACCTGGTGCTGACCGACCAGAACATGCCGCGCAAGAGCGGGCTCGAAGTGATCGCCGCGCTGCGCAAGCTGACCGCCTATACGGAAACGCCGATCCTCGTGCTGACGACCGAAGGCAGCGACGCATTCAAGGACGCCGCGCGCGACGCGGGCGCGACCGGCTGGATCGAGAAGCCGATCGACCCCGCCGTGCTGGTCGACCTGGTCGCGACGCTGTCCGAACCGGCCGCCTCCTGACATTCACGCGACGCATTCAACCCGGGACCGGGCATGACTCTCGACATCACTCAGTTCTACCAGACATTTTTCGACGAAGCGGACGAGCTGCTCGCGCAGATGGAGCAGTTGCTGCTGAACCTCGACGTCGGTTCGCCCGACCCCGAGGATCTGGCCGCGATCTTCCGTGCCGCGCATTCGATCAAGGGCGGCGCCGCGACGTTCGGCTTTTCCGCGCTGACCGATACGACGCACATCCTCGAATCGCTGCTCGACCGCGCACGCAACCATGAGCTGACGCTGACCAAGGAAATGGTCGACGCGTTCCTCGAGACCAAGGACGTGCTGTCCGACCAGCTCGTCGACTACCGCGCGAGCGCCGAACCGGACGCGGCCGCCGCCGCGACGATCTGCGCGAAGCTCGAGCGGCTGAAGGCCGAGAGCGGGGCGGATGCGCAGGCTGCCGCTGCCGCGCCGGTCGCCGCTGTCGCCGAACCGGTCGCGCCGGCCG
>NZ_QOBB01000525.1:0-952 GCF_024704855.1 Burkholderia sp. HAN2018
GCGCGGCCGCCGTGATCAGCGAATCCATCCGAATCCCGACACACTTGTCACTCCCTCCGGCCTGATGCCCGCCACTAATCTAGCACCACGCACACGGCACCGGACGCCGTGCCCGGCTACCCATCGGAAGGAGGAACCCGCAATGACGACCCATCTCACCGGAACGCGCGACGAATGGCTGGCCGCGCGGCGCGCGCTGCTCGACGCGGAAAAGGCGCTGACGCGGCAAGGCGACGAACTCGCGCGGCGGCGCCAGGCGCTGCCCTGGGTACGCGTCGACAAGACCTACCGGTTCGACACCGAAGACGGGCAGGCCACGCTCGGCGACCTGTTTCGCGGCCGTTCGCAACTGCTCGTCTATCACTTCATGTTCGGCCCCGACTACAAGGCAGGCTGCCCGTCGTGTTCGGCGCTCGCCGACGGTTTCGACGGCTTCGCCGTGCACCTGGCGAACCACGACGTGACGCTCGCCGCCGTGTCGCGTGCGCCGCTCGCGACACTCCTCGCTTACCGGCAGCGGATGGGGTGGCGCTTCCCGTGGGCGTCCTCGGTCGGCAGCGATTTCAACTTCGACTTCAATGTGTCGTTCACCGAAACGCAGCAGCGCGCGGGCGCCGTCGAATACAACTACGCGCTGGCCGGTCACGCGATGGACATGGATCCGCCGCCGGCACCCGTCGTGCAGTTCGCTGCGACGTGCGGTACCGACGCGCTCACGTATTCGCTCGACCGGCCGGGGATGAGCGCGTTCGTGCGCGAGGACGGCACCGTTTATCACACGTACTCCACCTATGCGCGCGGGCTCGACGGGCTGTGGGGGATGTACCAGTGGCTCGATCGCGCGCCGCGCGGACGCAACGAGGCCGGCCCGTGGTGGCGCCGTCATGACGAGTACGCACGCGGCTGAGGGCGCCGGCGACGGGCGGGGGCGGCCGGGGCGGGCGATGGCGCG
>NZ_QOBB01000526.1:0-938 GCF_024704855.1 Burkholderia sp. HAN2018
CGCGCGTCAGCAGCGGATCGGCGCCGGCCAGGTCGCCGCGCGCGAGCGCCTGCAGGCCGCGCTGCTGCGCAATGTAGTCGGGATTGCGCTCGAGCCGGCGCTGCGCGTCGCGCTGGCGATCCAGTGCCGCCGCGCGATCGACGAATTCGGTGTCGTCCGGCACGAGCACGAGGTACGCATGCAGCGCATCGAGATACGCGGGATCGCTGCCGGCCGACTGCAGCACGCGCCGCCACTGCGCCATTGCCTCCGTATGGTCGGCGTCCGCGCGCTTCGCGAGCGCCCACGCGAGCCGGTTCGCCTCCGGCCGCGTGTCGGCACGCTGGTTCAGGAGTCGCACGAGCGCCATCGCCGCGCTCGTGTCCTGCGGATCGGCCGCGACCGCGCGGCGCAGCGCGGCGATCGCCGGCTCGCGCCCGCCCGGCGCATTCGACACGATCTGGTAGTACTCGGCGCCGAGCGCGCCCTCCGGCGCACCGTTCGGAAACAGCGCGACGATCCGCCGTGCCGCCTCGTCGGCACGGCCGCTGCGCGCGAGCAGACGGATCTGCGCCATCTCGCCGCGCCCGCTCGTCGCGACGCGATATTCGTCGGCGACCCGCCGCGTGGCGGGCGCATTCGGCGACTGTGCCTGCAGGCGCGCGAGCGAGGCCTGCGCGCCTTTCGCGTCGCCGAGCCGCAACAGCACGCGAACCTGTTCGGCCAGCAGCTCGGGATCGCCCGGCGCGATCAGCAGCCCCTTGTGCAGCGCGTCGCGCGCCAGGTCGTCGCGATGCTTGACGCCCCACATCCGCGCGGTTTCAAGCTGGCGCTGCGCATCGGCGGACGCGGCGGCCGCCGGCGTCGCGGAAGATGCCATCGTCGTGCTCGGCGCGGTGCCCGGCGCCGCCGCGCACACCGACGACGCGAGCCACGCGAATCCCGCGACGTGCGGCGCG
>NZ_QOBB01000527.1:0-933 GCF_024704855.1 Burkholderia sp. HAN2018
GGCTGCGCGCGCCGCTACGGCGCACCGGCCGCGAGCCCGGCACGGCCTCGCGCCGCCCGGGCACCACGCAACGCCACGTCGGCGCGCTGACGCCGTTCCTGCACAGCAGTGACGCGCATATCGCGCAACAGGCCGAACTCGCGTTGCGGGTCGCGAGCAAGCGGCTGCCGATTCTCGTGTTCGGCGAGACCGGTGCGGGCAAGGAAGTGTTCGCGCGCGCGATCCACGACGCCGGCGCGCGGCGCGCGCGGCCGTTCGTCGCCGTCAACTGCGGCGCACTGCCGGAAGCACTGATCGAGAGTGAATTGTTCGGTTATGCGGCCGGTGCGTTTACCGGTGCACGCAAGCACGGCGCGCGCGGCAAGATCGCACTCGCCGACGGCGGCACGCTGTTCCTCGACGAAATCGGCGACATGCCGCTCGCGCTGCAGACCCGCCTGTTGCGCGTGCTCGCCGATGGCGAGGTCGTGCCGCTCGGCAGCGATACGCCCGTGCGCGTCGATCTCGACGTGATCTGCGCGACGCACCGCGATCTCGCGCGCATGGTGGCCGACGGCACGTTCCGCGAGGATCTGTACTACCGGCTGAGCGGCGCGACGTTCGAACTGCCGCCGCTGCGCGAGCGCGCGGACGTGCGCGACGTGATCGCCACCGTGTTCGCCGAGGAGGCGCAGGCAACCGGCCACGTGCTGACACTCGACGCAACGCTCGCCGAACAGCTGGCCGCGTATCCGTGGCCCGGCAACGTCCGGCAGCTGCGCAACGTGCTGCGCTATGCGTGCGCGGTGTGCGACGCCGCGCGCGTGACGCGACAGGATCTGCCGGCCGATATCGCCGCGCAGCTCGGCGGCGCGTCGACCGGCACCCTGCCTGACGACGAGCGCGGCCGCATCGTCGCCGCGCTCACCGCGCACCGCTGGCGGCCCGACGCCG
>NZ_QOBB01000528.1:0-887 GCF_024704855.1 Burkholderia sp. HAN2018
GCTGTCGCCGATCGTCCAGGCCGCGAGCAAGTCGCGCAGGTCGCGCTCGATGAGGGTGGCCGGCAGACGGCCCGCGAAGCCGAGCTCGCGCCCGAGACGGTCGGCCGTACGGCTCAGCCACGCGCTCGCCGGCCACGCCCGTGGATTGCGTGCGATGCGTGCGAGGTCGGCGCGCACCGCGCAATGCAGGCGCCGCCGGCTCGCGCCGGGATCGCCGGGGAACACGAGCGCGAACACCATCGCGCCGAACGCGATGCCGAGCAGCGTGGCAAGCGCCGAATTGAGAAAGGCGGCGTCGCCGATGCGCGCCGTATTGTCCGGCGACGTGAAATTCCAGAAGAAGATCGAGAAGCCGCTGCCGATGCCGGCCGCACGTGGATGGCGCATCGCGATGCCCGCGCCGATCGTGAACACGCCGAGGATGTACGCGAGCATCTCGAAGCCCGACACCGCCGGCAGCAGCACGAAGTTGCAAAGGGCGCCCGCGACCGCCGCGCAGGCGGCTCCTTTCAGGAAGCCGACGGTGGCGCCCACCGAGTTCGGGCGCGTCGAGAACAGCGCGCAGACCACCCCCGTGATCGCGACGAACCCGGCGCCCGACGGCCACGCCGTCACGATCCAGAACGCCGCGGCGATCAGCACTGCGATGAACGCGCGCATCCCGTTGTGCCACGCGAGCACCGGATCGTGGTGGAACGCATAGCGCACCCGCGACGCCGGCGGATTCGGCAGGTCCAGCCGCGCCTTGCCCGCAAAGGCGGCGTCGAACCCGGCAAGCAGCGCCGCCAGCCGGTCGAGCGTGAGCAGACGCGACGGGTCCGAGCCGGCCGGCTCCGCGGCCTCGGCGCGCACCGCGTCGTCCACGCGCGCCCGCAATGCGGTGAGCG
>NZ_QOBB01000529.1:0-889 GCF_024704855.1 Burkholderia sp. HAN2018
CGCGATGGCCGCGGCCGTGCTCGAGGCGCTCGACGAAGCGCGCGACCCGCACTGGGCCGCAGTCGACCTGCGCGTGGAGCCCGGCATCTCGGCGTCGCTCGCGACGGCCGCCCAGGCCGGCGCGCCGCTCGGCCACGATTTCTGCGCGATCTCGCTGTCGGACAACCTGAAGCCGTGGGACGTGATCGAGACGCGCCTGCGGCACGCGGCGCAAGCCGATCTGGTGATGGCGTTCTACAACCCGATCTCTCGCGCGCGGCCGTGGCAGCTCGATCGCGCGCTCGATGTCGTGCGCGCGCATCGCACGGCCGATACGGTGGTCGTGCTGGGCCGCGACATCGGCCGGCCGGGCGCGACACTCACGACGACGACGCTCGGTGCATTGCGCAGCGACCAGGTCGACATGCGCACGATGGTGATCGTCGGCTCGTCGACGACGCGCCGCTTCGCGATCGGCGAGGGTCGCGAGTGGGTCTATACGCCGCGCTGGTATCGCTGAACCCGGTCAGCGCGCCGGCCTGACGCCGTGCGCGCCGGCATACGCCGTACCGCCCGTCCCCCAGAACCGGTACACGAGCACGCCGACGACGGCCTGCGCAACGACCACGAACGCGACGCAGCCGGCCCATCCCCACCGGTGCCAGCCGGGCACCGGCAGGATCGAGCCGAGGCTGCCGCCGAAGTAATAGCAGGACAGGTAGATGCCGATCGCCGTCGAGCGCGCGCTCGACGCCGCCTGCGAAATGAACGTGTTGGCCGACGCCTGTTCGACGAACACGGCGGTCGAGCCGAGCGCGAGGCCGGCCAGGATCACCGGCACGTGGTCGGACAGCGTGAGCAGCGCTCCGCCGATCGCGAGCGCGGCCGCGGCGAGCCCCGGTGCGCGCGG
>NZ_QOBB01000530.1:0-889 GCF_024704855.1 Burkholderia sp. HAN2018
CGCCGACGCGCGCGGGCCGCACTTCGGGGGCCATGCCGACCAGCAGCGCGTCGCGGCCGACGGCCGACGACACGAGCGACGCGTCGCCGACGCCGAGCGTAAACGGCGGTGCGCCGCGCGCCACGAAAGTCAGCGCGGCCGGATGCCAGCCGATCGCGACGGCCGGCTGGCCGCCGCCGAATCCGCCGTTGCGCATGTCGACGACGATCCGCCACGTGCGATCCGTATTCGCCGCGAACTCGAGCGGCGGATTGCGCTGCTCGCCGGCCTTGCCCTGCAGCCGGAACAGCACGGCGCCCGCGACGTCGCGCCACGGCGCCTGCGCGTCGGCGCGGCTCTGCAGCGTCGCGCGCGCGACGGTATTCGGTTGCGGCAGGTCGATGCGCACGCGGTCGACCGGATACGCGCCGTCGGTGTCGAACAGGTACTCGCCGGGCGTGCCGCCGGCCCGCACGCGCACGGCGTCGCGCCATTGGCGCGGCACGGACGCGGTGTCGGTTCCGCGTGCATCGCGCGGGTGCGTCTCGACGTCGATCGACGCGATCGCGGGCGCGCCGTCGAGCCAGTCGAGCCGCAGGTAGCGCGGCGCCGCGCCTTCGAGTGCGATGCGCTCCTGCACGAGCATGTCGTCGCCGTGGCCGACTTTCAGCAACTGCGTGCTGCCGAGCGAGCGCCAGCTGCGCAGGTCGTCGCTGGCTTCGACGGCGACACGCCCCTGGTAGCTGTCGTCGCCCACGTGTACGAGCAGCGCGTCGATGTCGCCGTCCGCATGCGACAGGTCGACGAGATCCGCGCCGTGCTTTGCGCGTGCCGGTGCGGCGACGCCCGCGCGCAGCGCGCCGTCCGGGCCGACCGTCACGCCGAGCGGCGCGCTGCCGTTGTCGGCGCG
>NZ_QOBB01000531.1:0-877 GCF_024704855.1 Burkholderia sp. HAN2018
GCGGCGGCCAGCCGTGCGCTGTCGCGCGCCGGCGCGGCGTCGAAGCGTTCGGCGAGCGCGTTCAGGTCCGCGCGGTTCGCGAGGCGCAGGATGTCGGCATGGGTGGCGGCCGCCACGGGCAGCCGCCGTCCGGGGCACGCGATGAAGAAGCGGCCGCTGGCCGGGTCGGCGCCCAGCGTGATGTCGCCGGCTGCGAGCGCGTCGCCATAGGGCATGCCGAGACACGGCAGCAGCACCTTGCCGTCGAGTGCCGGATCGGGCGAGTGCCAGTCGATGTCGAAATGGCGCGCATAGGGGCTGGCGGGGCCCCATTCGAGCACGTCGTTCCACCAGCCGTTCGACGAACCGCCGACGCCCATATGGTTCGGCACGATGTCGACGATCACGCCGAGGCCGCGCGCGCGCAACGCGTCGACGAGCCGATTGAAACCCGCTTCGCCGCCGAGTTCGGGATTGAGCGTGCCGTAATCCACGGTGTCGTAGCCGTGCCGCGAGCCCGGTTCGGCGGTCGCGACCGGCGACAGGTACAGGTGACTCACGCCGAGCCGCGCGAAGTAGTCGGCGTGCGAGGCCGCGTCGTCGAACGTGAAACCCGCATGAAGCTGCAACCGCAGCGTCGCGCGCGGCGTCATGCGCCGCGCTCCCTTGAACGGCGCGCCTGCACGACGGCGGCGATGCGTTCGCGCACGTCGGCGTCGAAGAGCGTGTCGATTGTGCGCGGCAGCCGTTGCCGCCAGTTCGGGTGCCCGCACGGCGGCCCCGGCAGGTTCGGCTGCGCGTCCAGCGCGAGCAGGTCCTCGAGCGGCACGATCGCGAGCGGCGACGGGCTGCGCGCGACGTACGCGAGGATCGCGCCGACCGGCGGGGCATCGGCCGG
>NZ_QOBB01000532.1:0-875 GCF_024704855.1 Burkholderia sp. HAN2018
GGCCCGGCGCGGCATGCAAAGGCGTCGATTTTACCTGCTGGCCGGCCGGATGGCCCGTGTGGCCCGCCACGCCGGCCATCCGGCCGATGTTCCGAGGTGCCGGCCGCTCGAACCGGCGCAAATATCAAACTCGTATTACGTCCCTGACGACCAATCCCGTTACCGTCCGATATCCCGTCCGCGTGCGGCTTCATAGAATCGATGTGCAGGCTAAAAATAGCCTGAACGTCCGATCAACGCCAAACCGGCCGTGCGCGCTTCGCGTCGCGCGGCCGATGAACCACCGGGAACCACGCATGAGGAAATTCAACGTTCGCATCGTCTTCGCGTACGACTGGCCGTTGACGCTGGCCGGCATCGAGCAGGTCGCAGGCAGCGCCTGCGCGATCGAGCTCGTCGCGGTATGCCGGAATGTGGCCGAGCTGGCCGTGTCGCTCGACGGCGTCGACTGCGATGTCGTGCTGGTCGCGAACGAGAATCCGCTGATCGTCGGGTCGATCCTCGCGATCGGCGGCGTGAGCGTCGTCAGCAAGTTCGACGAGGTCGGCCATATCGTCACGGCCATTCATTCGAGCTACAGCGGCGGGCACTACCTGTCGCCGCTCGTCAGGCGCGCGGTCGATGCGGCCGGCGAGCGCGGCGAGGCGCCCGTGAAGCTGTCGGCGCGCGAGATCGAGGTCATTCGCCTGTATCTGTCGGGGGTGCCGATCAAGACGATCGCGCAGCGTCTGAGCAAGGGCAAGCAGACGGTCAGTGCGCAGAAGATCAGCGCGATGAAGAAGCTCGGCGTGAACAACGACGTCGAGCTGGTCCGGCGGGCGGCGGGGCTGGGGCTCGGCACCGGTGCGGCCGCGCCGCGGCCCGGCGACGCGGCG
>NZ_QOBB01000533.1:0-852 GCF_024704855.1 Burkholderia sp. HAN2018
CGCCGCCTGCTGCGCGCGTGGCCGCTGGCGCTGCTGCTCGCGGGGCTCGTCGGCATCGCCTACTGGGAAGACATGCAGCGCACCGCCGAACTCGCCGACATCGACGCGGCGATGCTCAGCGACGACCTGCCGCTCAACGCGTATCTCGATCACGGGTTCAACGCGTATCTGTCGCGTGCGCACTAACAGACAATAACGAGGGGATCGCACGGGTGAGTCAGAAGCGCGGCCTGGCCGTATTTTTCGGATGCGTAATCGCGATCGCCGTTTCCTACGTCGCCACGTACCCACGATTCCACCCGGCCCCCGCGACGCCCACCGCCGCGGCCAACAGCCCTGCCGCGCCCGCATCGGCCGCGACCGGGCTGACCACCGAACTCCCTCCGCTGCCCCTGCCGCTGCCGGCCGCGTCCGGCCCGCTGTCCTGGGCGCGCCTCACGCCGGCGCAACACGCGGCACTCGCGCCGTTCGCCGACCAGTGGGATGGCTTTAGCGACGCACGCAAGCGCAAATGGCTGAAGATCGCGTCGCGTTTCGCGAAGTTGACGCCCGATGATCAAAAGCGCCTGCAGGACCGGATGACCGAATGGGCGCGGATGACGCCCGAACAGCGCCGCGTCGCGCGCGAGAACTACCAGAGTGCGAAGGAGCTGTCCGCGCAGGCGCGCGAGCGGGCCTGGAAGGCGTACCAGCAACTCCCCGAGGAGCAGAAGGAACGTCTCGCGGCCGCCGAGCGCCGCCGCCGGCCGAGCGTCGTCAGCGCGCCGCCGACCGTCGCCGACCGTGACGTCCGTCGCCTCGTCAATTCGCACGATCACGCCGCAAGCGGTGCAGCCACCGCGCCGGCGCCCG
>NZ_QOBB01000534.1:0-846 GCF_024704855.1 Burkholderia sp. HAN2018
CGGGGCCGCGCCGCGGCCGATCAGCGCGACGCGTGCGCCGCGCGCGCCGAGCCACGCGGCCGTCGCGATGCCCAGATGGCCGAATCCGCCCGTGATCGCGACTGCCTTGCCTTTGAAGTCGTGTTCCATCGATGTTTTCTCCTGGATCGAGGGTTGCTTGATGATGCGTATTGCATGGGTCATGCCGGCCGCGGCACGCATGCGCGGCCGGCAATTCGACACAGCGTAGCGCGTTCACGCATCCGTGCGCACGGCGACGAGGCTGCGGCGGCGCAGTTCCTCCGTCGTTTCGCCCTGGTCGTCCGGGCGCCAGCCCGGCGGCAGCAGCACGAAGCGGATCGCCGTCCACGCGTCGCGGGCCGTCGCGACGTCGCGGGCGAGGCTCGCCCAGTGTTCGAGTTCGACGACGAACGGATTGCGCGAACGGGTCGGCGTGACGAGGCCGAAACGGCACGGCTCGTCAACGCGCCCGGCGACATAGGTGCCGAACAGCCGGTCGAACACGATCAGCACGCCGCCGTAGTTCGCATCGAGATAGTCGAAGTTCGACGCATGGTGCACGCGGTGCGCGGCTGCGCATCGACCGCGACTACCGCCATGACCGCCGCGCCGGCGGCCCGCACGCAGGCCAGCGGTCGGCGCCGGCCTGCATGGCGTGTCGGAAGCGAAGCACGACACGGTGGCGTCCGATACGGATCGACTCGCGCGCTCGATCGCGAAACAGCTCGCCACGCAGAATGCGGCGAACGCGTGGCTGCCGACGGTGTCGGCGAGCTGACGCACCGCACGCCGCGTGCGCGGCCCGGCGGGCGCGCACGCGGGCGGCCGGGCATAATGCGCGAGGCC
>NZ_QOBB01000535.1:0-811 GCF_024704855.1 Burkholderia sp. HAN2018
CTGCTCGGCGATGCGCGCGAACGCCTGCGCGACGCGCTCGACGGCATCGCGCTCGGCGATCCGCGCGACGAGGCGGCGTTGCTGATCGCCGGCGAGCGGCTGATCGAGCAGATCGACGACTACCGCGCGGCGCTCGACGGGCTCGTCGAACTGCAGCGCCCGCGCCCGGGCTACCGGCCCGCGCGGGTGCGCTTTCACCGCGACACGGGCGCGGCCCTGCGCAACGGCGTGCGCGCCGCGTGCGCGATCGTGATCTCGGGCGCATTCTGGCTCGCGACCGGCTGGAACCAGGGCGACATGATGCTGCTCGTCGTCGCGCCGTACTGCGCGCTGCTCGCGACCGCCGGCAACCCGGCCGCCGGCGCGCAGGCGTTCATCAAGGGCACGGTGCTGGCCGTGCCGGCCGCGTTCGTGTGCGCGTTCGGCATCCTGCCGCGCATCGAAGGCTTTCCGCTGCTCGTCGTCGCGCTCGGGCTGTTCTGGATGCCCGGCATCTACGCGACGAGCGTGCCGAAGACCGCGCTCGCGGGGCTCGCCTATCTCGTCGCGTTCAACACGCTGACCGGCGCGACCAATCCGTTCCGCCCCGACGTCGAGCTGTTCCTGAACCAGTCGGTCGCGTGGGTGCTCGCCACGTTCCTCACGCTGCTCACGTTCCGGTTGATCCTGCCGGGCAACCTGGCCACCGACGCCACGCGGCTGCGCCGCACGATCCGCGACGACACGCTCGCGCTCGTGGCCGGCCGGCGCGTCACGGCGGCGGGCTGGCAGCAGCGCCAGCAGCACCGCATCGCGCAGCTCGGCGCGCTGC
>NZ_QOBB01000536.1:0-793 GCF_024704855.1 Burkholderia sp. HAN2018
GCCCGCTGCCCACGTTGTCCGACGTGCTCGCGGCCGCGCCGGACGCGTGGCGCACGCCGTTGCGCGAGCTCGATGCGCTCGGCGCGCGGTGCGGCGTGCAGGGCCGCGTGTTCGGCAGCCTCGCATGGCAGGCGCTGACGGGCGAGCCGTACCTGGGCGAGTCGTCCGACCTCGACATCGTGTTCCCGCTACCGGAAGCTGCATCGGTCGCGACGCTGCTCGACGGCCTCGCGTCGATCGACGGGCGCGCGCCCATGCGCATCGACGGCGAACTGCTGCGCAACGACGGCGCGGGCGTCAACTGGCGCGAACTGCATGCGCGGCAGCCTGAAGTCGCGGTCAAGACGGCGATCGCCGTCGAACTGATGCCGGTCGACGCCTTCACCGGGGGCGCGCGATGAGTGCATGGGCCGCCTGCCGCATACCGGCGCCGTCCGAAGCCGGGCGCATCGCCGAACTGGCCGAGCGCAGCCTCGTGCTCGAGATCGAGACCTATCCGAAGCCGGGGCTCGTCAGTCACGTCGACACCGGCAGTCACACCGACATGGATGCCGCGACGTTCGCACGCAGCGCCGCCGTGCTGCGGCCTTACTTCGCGGAACTGGCCGACGCAGGCGCGCGCGATGCGGACATGGCCGTGCTGCGCAAGATCGGCCTGCGTGCCGAGCACGCGATGCTCGCCGCGACGGGCGGCGTCAACACGCATCGCGGCGCGATCTTCGGGCTCGGGCTGCTGTGCGCGGCGGCGGGCCGGCGTGCGACGCCGGGCGCCGTGCCGGGCGGGACGACGCTC
>NZ_QOBB01000537.1:0-790 GCF_024704855.1 Burkholderia sp. HAN2018
AACCCGATGAAGCCGACCGGCCCGACCGCCGCGACGGCCGCACAGGCGGCGAGCGTCGCGATCGTCAGCGCGAGCGGCCGCAGCACGGCCACCGGCAGGCCGAGCGCGGCCGCCTGGTCGTCGCCGAGCGCGAGCATGTCGAGCGGTTTCGCGAGCCACGCGAACACGGGCACCGCGAGCACGCACCACGGCAGCAGCATCGACACCTCGCCCCAGCTGCGGCCGTAAGTCCCGCCGACGAGCCACACGACGAAGCGCGCGGGCTGCACGCTTTCCTGCGTGATCAGCCATTGCGCGAGCGTGGTCCACAACGCGCCGATCACGATCCCCGTCAGCGCCACCGCGAGCGGCGCATAGCGATGCCGGTGATTCAGCGCGAGCGTGATCGCGAGCGACAGCCCGCCGCCGATCAGCGCGGCCGCTGCGAGCGTCACGTGGCCCATCAGCGGCCACGTCGACAACGCGAACAGCGTGACGAGCCCCGCACCCTGCGTGACGCCGAGCACTTCGGGGCCCGCGAGCGGATTGCGCACGACGCTTTGCATCGCGACCCCGCTCACTGCGAGCAGCGCGCCCGCGAGGAGCGCGCACAGCAGCCGCGGCATGCGCAGGTCGATCAGCATCCGCGCGAGCGCATCGTGGCCGGACAGCGCAGCGGACCAGCGCGCGATCGACAGCCACTCGGGGCCGGCCGACACGCCGACGAACACGGCCAGCACGCCCGCCGCGACGAACAGCGCCGTGCGCAGCGGCCAGCCGAGCCGTTCGAGCCAGCCGACGAGCCGCGTCG
>NZ_QOBB01000538.1:0-794 GCF_024704855.1 Burkholderia sp. HAN2018
TCTGCTCCGCCGTCCAGCGCCGCCGGCGCTCCGGGCCCGTCAACACTTCCATCACTTCCTGCCTGGTGTTAGTCAAAAACACAGTCTTATGCCTACCCGTTATTGTAAGTGGGTGACTGTGTCCGGCGTTTCAGGGGGCTGCTCCACGGACAGAGGCCGAGCAACGTGATCAACTGTCAACTCGGCTCACTGTTCGATCAGAAAACGATCGCGATTCTTGGCTTTCGCAATCCACTGCGGCGCCTTACCGCGGCCACTCCACGTCGCGCCGGTTTTCGGATCGCGATACTTCGGTGCAATCGGAGCGCGTGGGTGCGCTGCAACGGCGCGACGCCGACCGAAAATTTGCAAACGCTTACGACGCCGGCTTGTCCATCCAATCCGGCTCAGCCTTCATTGGCATATGGCCATGGTGATATGCGTAACAGTCCAACCATG
Organism: Burkholderia sp. HAN2018; assembly: GCF_024704855.1. NCBI lineage: Bacteria > Pseudomonadati > Pseudomonadota > Betaproteobacteria > Burkholderiales > Burkholderiaceae > Burkholderia > Burkholderia sp. HAN2018. Next base: position 439 of record NZ_QOBB01000538.1, read on the forward strand.
CTTGGGCTTGCGACTTTCGGAACGGCTGCCGGTCCGTATAGTGGCTTTGCGATGCGGTAGAACTTGGGTGCATCCAGCCGTACAGCACCGGGTCTTGGTCGACAACCGTGTGGACGGTGTATCCTGCCTTCTTCAGGTCGTCGATTTCTGCAGCGCTCAGTTCAAGTGTGTGGTTGTTAGTTGACATAATGCTGATGATCATTTTTTGATTTTGTAGTAGCTAGATGGAAATGTCCGCTTTTGGCTACATGGAAATGTCCGCTTTCGTGCCGCGTAAGCTGTCCGGCCGCCGGGTGTCCGGCGCCGGAGGCTGCGATGGCTGCAACGGAGTGGATCACGATGACGATGCGCGAGCT
>NZ_QOBB01000539.1:0-761 GCF_024704855.1 Burkholderia sp. HAN2018
AGCGACGCCGAATGGCATCGCCGGCTCACGCCCGCCCAGTACACGGTCCTGCGCGAAGCCGGTACCGAGCGCCCGTACACCAGCCCGCTGAACGACGAGCACCGGCACGGCACGTTCGCGTGTGCCGGCTGCGACCTCGCGCTGTTCTCGTCGGCCACCAAGTTCGACAGCCATACAGGCTGGCCGAGCTTCTGGAAGCCGCTCGACCACGCGGTCGCCACCCACACCGACGCGTCGTTCGGGATGATCCGCACCGAAGTGCACTGCCGCCGCTGCGGCGGCCATCTCGGCCACGTGTTCGACGACGGCCCGCCGCCGACCGGCCTGCGCTACTGCATGAACGGCCTCGCCCTCGCCTTCCACCCCGCCACCGCCTGATCCGGCCCCACGCCTGATCGACTGGAGAACGCACCATGCTGCTCATCGTCCTTGCCTATCTCGGCGGCGTGCTCACGATCCTGAGCCCGTGCATCCTGCCCGTGCTGCCGTTCGTGTTCGCGCGCGCCGACCAGCCGTTCGTGCGCACCGGCCTGCCGCTGCTGGCCGGCATGGCCCTCACGTTCGCCGTCGTCGCGACGCTCGCGGCCGTCGGCGGCGGCTGGGTCGCGCAAGCCAACCAGGCCGGCCGCTGGGTCGCCATCGTGCTGCTCGCGGTGTTCGGCCTGACGCTGCTGATGCCGCGTCTCGCGGAGCACCTGACGCGACCGCTCGTCGCCGCCGGCAACCGGCTCACCGGCTTCGCGCAACGCGACGGCCGCCCG
>NZ_QOBB01000540.1:0-1314 GCF_024704855.1 Burkholderia sp. HAN2018
AGAGCGAAGTGATCGAGCTGTTAGCCGAAGAGAGGCCCGTCGAGGTCGAGGTCGACAGCGAATCGATCGAGCTATTCGCGGACGACAGACCGGTCGAGGTCGAGGTCGAGAGCGAAGTGATCGAGCTGTTGGCCGACGACAGGCCGGTCGAGGTCGAAGTCGACAACGAGGTGATCGAGCTATTAGCCGACGACAAACCGGTCGACGTCGAGGTCGACAGCGAAGTGATCGAGCTGTTAGCCGACGAGAGGCCCGTCGAGGTCGAGGTCGACAGCGAATCGATCGAGCTATTCGCGGACGACAGACCGGTCGAGGTCGAGGTCGACAACGAAGTGATCGAGCTGTTAGCCGACGACAGACCGGTCGAGGTCGAGGTCGACAGCGACGTGATCGAGCTATTCGCGGACGACAGACCGGTCGAGGTCGAGGTCGAGAGCGAAGTGATCGAGCTGTTAGCCGACGACAGACCCGTCGAGGTCGAGGTCGACAGCGAATCGATCGAGCTGTTAGCCGACGACAGACCGGTCGAGGTCGAGGTCGAGAGCGAAGTGATCGAGCTGTTAGCCGACGACAGACCCGTCGAGGTCGAGGTCGACAGCGACGTGATCGAGCTGTTGGCTGACGACAGGCCCGTCGAGGTCGAAGTCGACAACGAAGTGATCGAGCTGTTGGCCGACGAGAGGCCGGTCGAGGTCGACGTCGACAGCGAGGTGATCGAGCTGTTAGCCGAGGACAGACCCGTCGAGGTCGACGTCGACAGCGAAGTGATCGAGCTGTTAGCCGACGACAAACCGGTCGAGGTCGAAGTCGACAGGGACGTGATCGAACTGTTGGCCGACGACAGACCCGTCGAGGTCGAGGTCGACAGCGACGTGATCGAGCTGTTAGCCGACGACAAACCCGTCGAGGTCGAGGTCGACAACGAATCGATCGAGCTATTGGCCGACGACAAACCGGTCGAGGTCGAAGTCGAGAGCGACGTGATCGAGCTGTTGGCCGACGAGAGACCCGTCGAGGTCGACGTGGACAACGACGTGATCGAGCTGTTGGCCGACGAGAGGCCGGTCGAGGTCGACGTCGACAGCGAGGTTATCGAGCTGTTAGCCGAGGACAGACCCGTCGAGGTCGAAGTCGACAGCGAAGTGATCGAGCTGTTAGCCGACGACAAACCGGTCGAGGTCGAAGTCGACAGGGACGTGATCGAACTGTTGGCCGACGACAGACCCGTCGAGGTCGAAGTCGAGAGCGACGTGATCGAGCTGTTAGCCGACGACAGACCCGTCGAGGTCGAGGTCGACAACGAGGTGATCGAGC
>NZ_QOBB01000541.1:0-738 GCF_024704855.1 Burkholderia sp. HAN2018
CCGCGCCCGCGGCGGCCGGCGCGGCGGCCGGCGGGGTGTCGGTGCGATTCATTGTTGGGCTCCGGGGTTCGTTGCGCCACCGAGCGCGGCGATCAGCCGGACGTGCTCGACGGCAAGTGAGGTATCGGCGCGAGCGACCGACCGGCGGTCTTCAAGCAGCCGGGTTTCGGCCAGCAGCACGTCCAGGTAGCCGGAAATGCCTTTCTGGTAGCGCCGCGTCTCGATGTCGTAGGTCTGCTGGGCGCGTGCCAGCGCATCGCGATTCAGGTCGCGCTGCCTGGCCAGCGCGTCGAGCTGCACGAGCGAGTCGCTGACCTGGGCGAGCGCGTTGACGACGGTGTCGTCGTAGTCGGCGACGGCGGCGTTGTACGCGTCGGTCTGCGCGCGCAGGCCGGCTCGCAGCCTGCCGCCTTCGAAGATCGGCAGCGTAATCGCGGGGCCGGCGCCGAACGTGCCGCTGCTGCCGTGAAGCAGCGCGCGAAAGCCGAAACTCTGCACGCCGGCGAACGCCATCAGGTTGATGTCCGGATAGAACGCCGCGCGGGCCGCGTCGATGTCGGCCGACGCGGCCTCGACGCGATAGCGGGCAGCCAGGATGTCGGGCCGGCGCCCGACGAGTGCGGCCGGGAGCGTCGCGGGCAACGGCGCGACGGCATGCAGCACGCGCGGTGACGGCGTGAGCGTGTCCGCATAACCGGGCCCGCGCCCGACGAGCGCCGCGAGCCGGTGGCGCAGCAG
>NZ_QOBB01000542.1:0-716 GCF_024704855.1 Burkholderia sp. HAN2018
CGCGCTCGCGCAGGAGTTCGACGGCGCGGCGCGCACGCGCGCATTCAGCCTGCTCGGCACGACCTTCGGCATCGGGCTCGCGTTCGGGCCCGTGCTGGCCGGCGCGCTGATCGGGCACGGCGGCTGGCGCACGATCTTCGTGACGAGCGCGGTGGCCGGCGGGCTGTCGCTCGGCTTCGGGCTGCCGCGCATGCACGAGTCGCGCGACCCGCACGCGACGGGGCTCGACTGGCCCGGCACGGCCGCGTTCACCGCCGCGCTGACGCTGTTCACGTTCGGCGTGATCGAAGCCCCCGCACGCGGATGGTCGAACGCGCTCGTGATCGCGCTGCTGGCCGGCGCGGCGCTCGGCGCCTGCGCGTTCGTGGCGATCGAGACGCGGGTCGCGCGGCCGATGCTCGACCTGTCGCTGTTCCGGATCGCGCGCTTCGTCGGCGTGCAGGTGCTGCCGGTGTCGACCTGCTGCTGCTACATCGTGCTGCTCGTCGTGCTGCCGCTGCGCTTCATCGGCATCGACGGCTTCAGCGAGATCGACGCCGGCTGGCTGATGCTCGCGATTTCCGCGCCGATGCTGGTCGTGCCGCTGGTCGCGGCGACGCTCACGCGCTGGCTGACGGCCGGCGTGATCTCGGGGCTCGGGCTGCTGATCGCGGCGGCCGGGCTGGTGTGGCTGGACGTCGCGCTGCGCGGCGGCGCGGGGCCGGCGGCGATCGCGC
>NZ_QOBB01000543.1:0-693 GCF_024704855.1 Burkholderia sp. HAN2018
CGCCGGCGAGCGCGTGTATCGCGTCGGGCCGCTGCCCGTGCCGCCGGCCGGCGCGACCGAAGGCGAGATCGTCGCGTGCGGGGCCGTCCGCATGTTCCTGGCGCGGGCGCGCGCGATGGGCACCGACGTGCCCGCGGATGCGAGGACGCTGGACGCGATCGCGACCGTCTGTCGGCGCCTGAGCGGCCTGCCGCTCGCGCTCGAACTCGGCGCGGCACGCGTCGCGCTGCTCGGGATCCAGGGGCTGGCCGCCGATCTCGACAAGTCGGTGTTGTCGTTGTCCGGCGGCCTGCGGACCGCCCATCCGCGCCAGCAGACGCTGCGGGCCACGATCGAGTGGAGCTACCGGCTGCTCGACGACGCGGAACGCACCGTGCTGTGCCGCCTCGCGGTGTTTCCGGATGCGTTCCCGCTCGACGCGGCGTGCGCGCTCGCCGCGTGCGACGAACTCGGCGGCGCACGCGTGCTCGACTGTCTCGTCAGTCTCGCGTCGAAATCGTTGCTGGTCGTTCATTCGGTCGGGCTGTCGAAGCGTTATTCGCTGCTCGAGGTCGTGCGCGCGTATGCGCTCGAGAAGCTGGCGGAATCGGGGGAAGCGGGCCGCGTGCATGCGCGGTGCGCGTCGTTCACCGCCGCCGAACGCGCGGATTCGCGTCCGCCGGCGCCGGCCGCGCCCGCGCAGCCGCGGCTGGC
>NZ_QOBB01000544.1:0-719 GCF_024704855.1 Burkholderia sp. HAN2018
TGGCGCGCGAAGCGGCCTGACCGGGATGCGGGCGTCGTGGCGGGGCCGCGGTGCCCGCGTGCCGCGTGCGGCCGCTAGCGCGTGGCGAACAGCGGATAGGTCGCGCCGGCGACCAGCGCGGCCGCGAGCCAGACCACGCTCCACGAACTGACGGCGAGCAGCGGCGGGATCGCGAGTGGCGTCGCGAACAGCCCGAGGTAGACGACCGTGTTCGCCATCCCGAGCGCGGTGCCCGCGTGGTTCGCACCCGCGAGCGTCGCGAGCTCCGTGTACGCGACGCCATGCCACGCCGATACGCACACGCCCGCGAACACCAGAATCGCGACGATCGCGGCGAGCGGCACGTGCGGGCTGCCGGCCGTCGCGGCGGCAAGCAGCGTGAACGAGCCGGCCGCGACGAGCACCGAGCCGCGCAGGTACGCGCGCCGGTTGCCGTGCCGGTCGGTATGGCGGCCGCTCCACACGCGCATCACCATCGCGCCGAGCTGCAACACGACCATCGCCGCGCTGATGCCGGCGAGGCCGAGCCGGCCGAAGTCGTGCAGGAACACCGTCGCGAACGTGAGCACCGCGAACTGCGGCGCGCACAGCAGGCCGATGCCGAGCACGATGCGCCACACGCGGGCGCTCGCGAGCGGGCCGTGCGCGAGCCGCGCGGGTTGCGCGGGTTGCGGCCGAGCGGCCGGTCGATGCGCGGCACCGTGTGCGACAGCCGGTTC
>NZ_QOBB01000545.1:0-709 GCF_024704855.1 Burkholderia sp. HAN2018
GGCCGAGCCCGAGCGCGCATGCGGCCGTACCGACCCGGTAGGCAGCGCCGGACGCGTGCCATGCGGCCCCCGCGTCGGCCGCGGCCGGATCGGCAGCGAGGTCGGCCATCGACGCATCGGCCGTCTGCAGGAAATCCTCATAGGCATGCGCATTGACCGTCACGACGCCAAGCGCGCGGGTCGGCGCGGCGGCAACCGCATCGTGCTCGGCCCGGGCGGCATCGGCCTCCCACAGCGCCTCCGATGCGGGCGTGCCGGCGACGTGCCAGTCGACCGTCAGCCCGTAGTCGTGCAGCACGTCGACGAGTGCGACATCCTCGGCTGCGGCGCCGAACAGCGCGAAATCGCGCCACAGCAGCGCCACCGTCTCGCGCACGAGTTCCGGCGGCGCACTGCGCCGGCCCTGCGCGTGCTCGCCTAGCAGCAAATTCGTCCGCGCGAGAAAGCGCTTCAACTCCGGCGCGCCGCTGGCGCGCAGCGCGCGCACGCACGCGGCCGCGAGCCGCCAGAAATCGTAGGGATCGTCGCCCGCCAGCACGGCCAGCATCGCGTCGAGTTCGGCGAGTGCCGCATCAGGCGCGCCGTGTCCCGCGCGCAGCACGCCAAGCAGCGCCTGTTCGTAGCGGGCACGAATCCGGGTCGCAAACGCATCGGGCAACGCGCGCAGCGTGGCCGGCGGCACCGCACGGCCGACGAGCGCGAGCGCGTC
>NZ_QOBB01000546.1:0-702 GCF_024704855.1 Burkholderia sp. HAN2018
TGGCGCGCGGCCCGCATCGCGTTCGAATTCGACGGCGCGTTGATCCGCGCCGCACGCGATACGGCGTCGGCCGCGCACGCGACGCTGCCGATGCTGCTGCACGCGGCGCTCAACACCGCCTTGTTCCGCGCGACGGGTGCGGCCGACCAGCCGGTCGGCGTGCTCGCGTCGACGCGCGAGCTGACGGGCGACGCGGCCCGCGAAGCGCTCGGCCTCTTCATCAATTCGGTCGTCGTGCGCACGCGGATCGACCCGGCCGCGCGTCGCGCGGACGTGCTGGCACAGGTGCGCGACACGGCACTCGCGGCCTATGCGCACGCCGACGTGCCGTTCGCGGACGTCGTCGCGGCGCTGCGCGCGCCGCGAGCCGCGCAGGCCAATCCGCTGTTCCAGGTGATGTTCAACTACCTGCGCCCGACCGGTGCCGCCGCGCGCGACTGGGCCGGCCTGTCGCTGGCCGGGTTCGACGAGGTACGCCATCGCGTCGTGTTCACGCTGGAGCTGGACGTCGTCGAGCATCCGGACGGGCGCGTGAGCGCCGCGTTCTCGTATGCGGACGAACTGCTCGACCGCCGCTTCGTCGATGCGCTCGTCGACGTTTACCACGACGAAGTCGCGCGCTTCGCCGGCGCGTCGGAAGCCGCGCTCGGCGCGCCCGACACGCATGCCGCTGCGCAAGCGTCGCCGCGCGCGCCCGCGGCA
>NZ_QOBB01000547.1:0-688 GCF_024704855.1 Burkholderia sp. HAN2018
GACCGCGCGCAGCGCATCGGCCTCGCGCGCGGGGTCGCGTTCGACGAGCCGCGTGTGCGGCGCGAGCGTGAGCACACCGCCGCGCTTCATGCCCGCGCGCACGCCCTGCCGGCGCGCGGGCGCATCGGCGATCAGCACGACACCCTGCTCTAGCACCGCGCAGCCTGCTTCGTCCACTTCGTCCGCTTCGTCTACGCGTTGCGCCGCGCCGTCAGACGGCGGCGGGGCGCACACGTCGAGCGGCAGGCGCGGCAGATGGATGCCGAGCAAGACGCGCATAGCGGCTCTCCACGATGGGCGACGGCAGGTCGAGCACGAGCGGCTCGCCGCGTGCGGGGCCGCGACGCTTGACGATGTCGAGCGACACGCCGCCCGGCACCGGATACAGCGCGACACGCAGCACGGCCGGCGACGGTTGCCGCGCGGCCGACAGCGGACGCAGCATCACGAACAGCGTGTCGCCCGTGCGCGCGGCCGCGAGATGCAGGCGCCGCAGCGCATCGGGCCGCGCATCCTGCCAGAGCAGCAGCGCGCCGCAGCACCCCGTCTTGAGTGCCTGCTCGGCGGCCCACAGCGCATCGGTGCGGCTGCCGGCGCGCAGCCACAGCAGCGCGTCGGACGGTACGCCGAGGCTGGCGAGCGCGGTTGCATGCGGCGCTTGAGGCGGCGCGACGAGCGCAAGCGGACG
>NZ_QOBB01000548.1:0-661 GCF_024704855.1 Burkholderia sp. HAN2018
CGTGCCGCCGGCCGATCTCGCGGCGCGGCTGTCGAACGGCCTCGCGCTGCGCGTCGCCGTCGACAACAATCACGCGGCCTCGGCCGGCGTGCCGTGCGCCGACCTCGGCGCCGACGGCGCGGCCTGCGCGACGGGCCGCCTGATCCTGCAGAACCGCGGCCACCAGGTGATCGCCGACGGCGGCTGGAAGCTCTACCTGCACAGCATCCGCCGCCTGCTGCGAATCGATCGCCCCGGCTTCGCGCTGCGGCGGCTCACCGGCGACCTCTACGAACTGACACCGCAACCCGGCTCGGTGCGGCTTGCACCGGGCGAACGCATCGAACTGCCGTTCGTCGCCGAATACTGGCTGCTGCGCTACAGCGACGTGATCCCGCGCCCGTACGTGGTCGTCGATGGCGCGCCGCCCGCCGTGCTCCGCTACGACGACACCGACGACGAGCTGCGCTACGTCGAATCGCTGCCGGCCGACGCGCAGAACAACTCGACGGGCAACGCGCCGCCCGTGGCCGCACGGCCCGACCCGAGCCGCGCGCTGCCGAGCGTGAAGCGCGAGCAGCCGCTGCCCGGCACGCTCGAATTGCGCGGTGTCGAGCTCGCCCTGCCCGATCTGCCGGACGCGCAGGTCGCGGCGCTGCGCGAACGTGCGACGACGCTCGGG
>NZ_QOBB01000549.1:0-659 GCF_024704855.1 Burkholderia sp. HAN2018
GGCCGACTGGGGCGGCGCGCAGCGCTGGCTGAAGAGCGACGCCGCACCGGCCGACGTGCAGCGGCTCGCCGCGCAATGGGGCGGGCACGCGACCTGCTTCACGCCGGGCACGACGCGCGAGCCGTTCCAGCCGCTGCCGCCCACGCTGCTGCGCGTGCACCGCCAGCTCAAGGCACAGCTCGACCCGCACGCGATTTTCAATCCCGGCCGCCTGTACGCCGATTTCTGACGCGAACCCGATCCCGACCCGCCGATGCAAACCAATCTCAGCGAAGCAAGCAAGGCCCTCGCCCGGGCCGACGAAGCGGAAGCGATCCTGCGCGCGTGCGTGCACTGCGGCTTCTGCAATGCGACCTGCCCGACCTACCAGGTGCTCGGCAACGAGCTCGACGGGCCGCGCGGGCGCATCTACCTGATCAAGCAGCTGCTCGAAGGCGAGCCGTGCGGCGAACGCACGCAGCGGCATCTCGACCGCTGCCTGACGTGCCGCAACTGCGAGACGACCTGCCCGTCCGGCGTGCGCTATCACACGCTGCTCGACATCGGCCGCGCGGAAGCCGAAAAGCGTGCGCAGCGGCCCGCGCGCGAGCGCCTGCTGCGCGCGGGGCTGCGGCACGTCGTGCCGCGCCCGGCGACGTTCGCCGCGTTGCTGAAGGCCG
>NZ_QOBB01000550.1:0-658 GCF_024704855.1 Burkholderia sp. HAN2018
CCGGGCGTTGCGGTGGCGAAACCGGACGCCCACGGCGTGTGGCCGCTGTCGCCGGCGCAGCTCGGCCTGTGGTTCCTGTGGCGCGCGCAGCCGGACAGCGCCGCGTACAACATTCCGGTCGCGCTGCGGGTGCGCGGCCCGCTCGACGTCGATGCGCTGCGTGCGGCCTTCTCGGATGTCGCGGCCGTGCATCCGGCGCTGCGCGCGCGGCTCGTGGCGCGTGACGGCGCGCTGCCGGGCCAGCGGATCGACGCAGGCGTTTCCGTCGAACTGCCGGTGATCGACCTGTCGGCGCAAGCCGATGTGCTTGCCTGCGCGGCGGCACTGACCGACGAGGATGCGCTCGCGCCGTTCGACCTCGCGGCCGATGCGTCGCTGTGGCGCGCGCGGGTGCTGCGGCTCGGCGCGGACGATCACGTGCTGTCGCTGACGATTCATCACATCGTGTCGGATGGCGAATCGATCGAGCTGTGGCTCGATGCGGTTCGTGCGTGCTATGTCGCCCGCGTGCAGGGCGGGGCCGTGGCGGCCGGGGAGATCGTCCAGCCGGTCGCCCGGCCGCTCGTGCTGCCCGCGTCGTGCCATCCGGCCCGCGTCGCTTACTGGCGCGATGCGCTGGCCGACCTGCCGGCGCGCCTGCTGCCGCAGCGCGCCAACG
>NZ_QOBB01000551.1:0-664 GCF_024704855.1 Burkholderia sp. HAN2018
GAACGCGTCGGCCGCGAGCGCGCGCCGCTCGGCCGGCTGCGCGACCTGCGCGAGGCGCCGCCACTGGTCCGTCAGCGCGGCGAGCCCGGCGTCGATCTGCTTGCCGATGCTGACGGGCCAGATGCGCGTGAACACGAGATACACGACGACGTTGCCGAGCAGGATGCCGATCGTGCGGTCGCGCGCGATCGTCAGGTCGAAACCGGGGCCGGCGCCCTGGATCACGCACAGGAAAAACGCGAACGCGATCTGGAAGCCCGCGTACGCGATGCGCGGCGAGCCGAATGCGACCCACGCGGCGAGCCAGCCACCGGCGAATACGAGCGCCATCAGATGGCCGACCGACGACAGCGACGGCACGACGAAGACGAGTGCCGCCGTGCCGAGCAGCGCGCCGACGATGCAGCCGAGGATCCGCAGCGTGAGCTTCTCGACCGTCTCGGCCGTCGAGCCGAGCGACACGATGTAGCAGGTGACGACGCACGTATGGATGCCCGACCAGTCGAGCTGCGAATACAGCAGGTAACAGAAGATCGCCGCGGCGGTCGTCTTCAGCGCGTAGCGGATGTGGTCGGGATTGGTGCGCGCGTCGGGCAGGAAGAAGCCGCCGCGCGGCGCCGCGGCTTCCGCGGCGGCAGGCGTTCCGGGCGCGGCCGCCGGCGTG
>NZ_QOBB01000552.1:0-645 GCF_024704855.1 Burkholderia sp. HAN2018
GAGGTGCCCGGGCGCGGCAGGTGCGGCCGGGCGCGCGGCGCGCGGCAGATGTCGGTCGGGCGCCGGACGGCGCCGATACGTGAGACGGATGGAAACCATGATCGGGAAGTCGGTGGACGATGGGCCAGTGCTGCTTTCATTACCCATGTCACGCGAACATCGAGAAACAGCTCAGGTCGGCGGAAATTTTTTTCGACACGCTCAGGAACGGGCCGGCACGACCGTCGCCCAGTAGCGCGTCAGGTAGTGCACATCGATCGGCAACGTCGCCTTCAGCGTGTCGAGCACACGCGCGGGATCGTCGAGCGGATAGGTACCCGACACGCGCAGGTCGGCCACGGCCGCATCGCAGCGCAGGCTGCCGCGGCGATAGCGGTCGAGCTCGGCGACGAGGTCGGCCAGCCGCATGCGCGACGCGACCAGCATGCCGCCCGTCCACGCGGACGCATACGCATCGAGCGGTGCCTGCACGCCGATCGCATCGCGCGTGAAATCCGCGCCCTCCCCGGCCGCGATCACGCGCGCGCCTGCCGCCGCATCGTCCGGCTGCACGCGCACGGCACCGGCGAACACTTCGACCCGCGTCGCGCCGTCGCGCTGCCGCACCGCAAAGCGTGTGCCGAGCGGCCGCAACTCGCCTTGCGC
>NZ_QOBB01000553.1:0-649 GCF_024704855.1 Burkholderia sp. HAN2018
GGTCGGCGGCGTGGTCGCGTCGCATCTCGCGCTGACCGCCGCCGGCCTGTGGCCGCGCAGCGCACTGCTCGGGCCGAACTGGACGCGCCTGCCGCCCGGCGCCGGCCGCCGCATCGCATTGACGATCGACGACGGCCCGGACCCCGACGTCACGCCGCGCGTGCTCGACCTGCTCGACCGTTACGACGCCCGCGCGACGTTCTTCTGCATCGGCGATCTCGCGCGCCGTCATCCGCGCTGGATCGAGGAGATCGTCGCGCGCGGTCATGCGATCGAAAACCACAGCCAGCGGCACCGGCATACGTTCTCGCTGTCGGGGCCCGCCGCGCTGCGGCGCGAGATCTCGGCCGCGCAACGGACGCTGACCGAGATCGCCGGTACGCGCCCGCTGTTCTTCCGCGCGCCGGCCGGCCTGCGCAATCCGTTCCTCGAACCGGTGCTGTGCGAGCTCGGCCTGCAGCTGGCGAGCTGGACGCGGCGCGGTTTCGACACGCGCGCGCGCGATGCCGCGACCGTCACGCACCGCCTGCTGAACGGTCTCGCGCCACGCGACATCCTGCTCGTGCACGACGGCCACGCGGCGCGCGACGCGCGCGGCGAACCGGTCGTGCTCGACGTGCTGCACGCGGTGCTGCGCGCGGCCGCCGAC
>NZ_QOBB01000554.1:0-640 GCF_024704855.1 Burkholderia sp. HAN2018
GTCGGCGCATTTGCCGGCGGCGCGCTGCCCGCGCGGCTGCCGGCCGGTCTCCTCGGCCGCCGGCCCGACATCGTCGCCGCGCGGTTGCGCGTCGAAGCCGCGTTCGCGAATGCCGATTCGACGCGTGCGCAGTTCTATCCGGACGTGAACCTCGTCGCGCTCGGCGGCGTGTTCGCGCTGACGCCCGCGTCGCTGTTCTCGCGCGACGCGCTCGCCGGTTCCGTCGGCCCGGCGATCTCGCTGCCGGTCTTCGATCGCGGCCGGCTGAAGGCGAAGCTCGGTGCGGACGTCGCGCAGGCCGACGTGGCGATCGGGCTGTACAACAAGACCGTCGACGACGCGCTCGGGCAGGTCGCACAGCTCGTCACGTCGCTGCAGACATCGCAGACGCTCGTCGCGCAGCAGCAGGATGCGGTCGCGGCCGCGCAAAAGATCGTGCAGATCGCGACCGACCGCCATCGGCGCGGCGTGCTGATGCAGAAGGACGTGGATGTCGCGGATCTCACGCTGATCGACGAGCGCGCGCAGTTGATCGCGCTGCTCGGCCGGCAGCGCACGCTGCGTGTCGGGCTGGTCGGGGCGTTGGGCGGCGGGTTCGATGCGGGCGCGACGGTCGCGCAGGCGCCGGCCGCGCATCGGG
>NZ_QOBB01000555.1:0-614 GCF_024704855.1 Burkholderia sp. HAN2018
CGCGATCCCGTGCAGCAGCCGCGCGGCGCGCGCATGTTCGACGGCGAGCTGGCGCATCAGCACGCGCCGCTTGCCGTCGAGCGCTTCCTGCGCGAACGTGCGCGTCGAGCCCGACACGGCCGCCCAGTGCGCGGCGAGCGGTTCGGCGCCGGCCGGGTCGTGCAGCAGCGCGCCGACGTCGTTCATGAAGTCGTAGCCGGTCGTGCCGGCGACGGCCCAGTCGGCGCGCAGCGATTCGCCCGGCGCGAGGATTTTCTCGACGACGACATACGGCGGCGCGCTGCGCTGCGCGGCCAGTCGTGCATGCAGCCGCCGGCAGTAGGCGCGCGGATCGGCGAGGCCGTCGACGTGATCGACGCGGATGCCGTCGACGAGCCCGGCCGCGTGCAGGCGCAACGGCAGCGCGTGAACGGCGTCGAACACCGCGTCGTCGTCGACGCGGACGGCCGCGAGCGTCGCGATGTCGAAGAAGCGCCGCCAGTTCAGTTCGTCGGCGGCCGTGCGCCACCACGCGAGCCGGTAATGCTGGCGTTCGAGCAGCCGGTGCAGGCTGGTGCGCGAGCGCGCGACGCGCGGGTCGGCGCCGCGCAGCACCGCGTCGAGCGCGTGCGGGC
>NZ_QOBB01000556.1:0-629 GCF_024704855.1 Burkholderia sp. HAN2018
GACGACGGCGCCGCCCTCGCCCCGCACTTCGCGCGACGCATCGCGGCCGAGGTCCGGCCGGCGGCCGGCGCGCAGGTGCGCACGACGCTCGATGCGCCAGTGCAGCGCTTCGCGCGCGACACACTGATGCGCGCGCTGACCGAACTCAACGCGCCCGCGCACCGGCGCAACGTGCAGGACGGTGCGGTCGTCGTGATCGACAACGCGACCGGCGAGATTCGTGCATGGGTCGGCTCGTCCGGCGCGCTGTCGAGCGCGCGCGACGTCGATGCCGTGCTCGCGCCGCGCCAGGCCGGCTCGACGCTCAAGCCGTTCCTGTACGCGCAGGCGATCGACGAGAAACGGCTGACGGCCGCGTCGCTGCTCGACGACGCGCCGATCAACCTCGCCGCCGGCGGCGGCCTGTACATCCCGCAGAACTACGACAAGGATTTCAAGGGCTGGGTGAGCGTGCGCAGCGCGCTCGGCGGCTCGTTGAACGTGCCGGCCGTGCGCACGCTCGTGCTCGTCACGCCGCACCGCTTCGCGCGCACGCTGACCGCGCTCGGCCTGCCGCTCGCGCAGGAAGGCGACTACTACGGCTTCAGCCTCGCGCTCGGCAGTGCGGACGTCACGCTGCTGTCGCTGAC
>NZ_QOBB01000557.1:0-615 GCF_024704855.1 Burkholderia sp. HAN2018
CGTCGAGCGCCACCGGCGCGTCGTCCCAGTACAGCTTGCCCGCGTCGTCGATCGACAAGGTGACGGATTGCGGCGTGTCGCGCGCGACGCTGGCCGCGACCTTCGGCAGGTCGAGCCGGATCGCGTGCGTCATCAGCGGCGCGGTGATGATGAAAATGACGAGCAGCACCAGCATCACGTCGATCAGCGGCGTCATGTTGATCTCCGCCATCGGCGCGGACGTCTTGTGGTGCTCGAGTCCGCCGAATGCCATGGTCGCTCCTCCGGAATGGACGCGTCAGGCTTCCTGCGCGCAGACGAACACGTGCAGGTCGCGCGCGAAACCGTCGAGTTCCTCGGCGAGCTGCCGCACGAGCCGCCCGAGGATGTTGTAGGCCAGTACCGCGGGAATCGCGACCACGAGCCCGAACGCGGTCATGATCAGCGCCTCGCCGACCGGCCCCGCGACGCTCTCGATCTGCGCCTGCCCGCTCGCGGCGATGCTGCCGAGCGCGTGATAGATGCCCCACACGGTGCCGAGCAGCCCGACGAACGGCGCGGTGCTGCCGATCGACGCGAGCAGCACCTGGCCGAACTCGAGGCGCCGCTGCGAGCGCAGCATCGCGTGCCGCAACG
>NZ_QOBB01000558.1:0-614 GCF_024704855.1 Burkholderia sp. HAN2018
GCAGCCAGCCGAGCGACGGTGCGAGCCACATGTCGATGCGGCGCGTGTCGCCGTCGCGCCGCGGCAGGCGCATGAAGTGCCGCGCGCCGATGATGCCGGCCTGCGTCTGCACCTGCTCGTCGCCGATCACGGTGATCGGCCAGGTCTCGCCGCTGTTGTTGTCGATCACGAAGAACTGCTGCGTGACGCCCGGCTTGTACGCGGACGGATTGCCGCGCACGAGCCCCGACAGCTGCATCAGCATGCTGAAGCGGTCCTGTATGCCGTCGGGCAACGGTGCGTTGTTCGGCGTGCGCGTGAACACGACCTGCCGGATCTCGCGATTGAAGATCGCGATGTCTTCCGGACGCTTGCCGCGCTTCTCGACATAACGGTCGGGCGCGACGCCGAACGCGTCGATGCGGCCTTCGCTGCGATAGGAGAACGGGCCGACGAACGGCACGGGCATCGACACCGACAGGTCGTAGGTGCGCCCGTCGGTACGCCAGTGGATCGTGCCGATCATGTTCTGCATGCCGTTGTAGAACGTGTCGTACTGCAGGTCGCCGGAGGGCGGCGCGATGAACTTCACGCCGTTCGTCGCGGGGCCCGGTGTCGTGGCGCCGGCGGCGCTG
>NZ_QOBB01000559.1:0-601 GCF_024704855.1 Burkholderia sp. HAN2018
GGCCGGGCGGCGGGGCGCGGAAGAACAGCCGCACGAGCCAGTCGACCAGCGTGCGTTGCGCGGGCAAGCCGATGCCGCGCGCGATCCAGTCGGCCGTGCGGCGTCCGAATGCGCGCAGGCGCGGCGCGATGCGCGCGTTCATCGCGCCGCTCCGCGGCGAACGGCCGCGCGTGCCGCCAGCCATGTATCGACCCAGTTCGCGACGCCGTTCAGGTCGTGCGACGCCTGCGAATACGGTGCGTCGTCGAAGATCCAGCTGCCGCGCGCGAGCGCTTCGGGCACGGCCGCATCGACGTGGATGCGCTGCTCGAGCATCGACGCCGGCCCCGCGACCGCACGCAGCATCGCGAGCGCGTCGCGCTGCATGTCGCGCGCCGGATTCAGCCGGTTCACGACGATGTGCAGTTCGCCGCCCGCCCCGAGCGCATCGAGCCGCGCGGCCGTCGTCGCGCAGGCGGCCGGCTCGGGCGGCACGACGACGAGCGTCAGGTCCGCGCGGCGAATCGCCTGCTCGGCCTGCGTCGACGGATAGCGCGCGGTGTCGATCAGCACGACGCCGTCGGCCGGCAACGCGATCTCGTCGAGCGCGCGCGACAGCCAC
>NZ_QOBB01000560.1:0-568 GCF_024704855.1 Burkholderia sp. HAN2018
GGCGCGCAGCCGTTCGCGGCGGCCAGCCGGCCGTGGCCCGCGCGGGCCGGCCCGTTCAGTCGCGCACGAGCACGACCAGCTTCAGGTCTTCGCGGTGCGCGGGCTTCAGCGTGATCTGCTGGTACACGAGGCGGCCGTCGGCCGGATGGTCGAATTCGCGCAGGCCGCCTTCGCGTTCGAACACGTCCTGCGATGCCCAGTACTGCGCGAAGGCGTCGCTGCCGGCGGTCAGTGCGTCGATCAGCGCACGCGTGGGCGCGTCGGTCAGGTGCCGGATCGAATCGGCGCGGAATTCGGCCGCGAGCCGCCGCGCGCGGGTTTCCCAGTCGACGATCAGCGTGCGCGCGGCCGGCGACATGAAGGTGAAGCGCAGCAGGTTGCGGTCGTGTTCGCCGTCGAGCCAGCCGGAAAAGAGCGCGGCGGCCGGTGCGTTCCACGCGAGTGCGTTCCATTGCCGGTCGAGCACGTAGGCGGGCGTCGCGATGGCCGCGACGGTCGCGGCGAGCGTCGGCGGCAGGTCGCCGCCCGCGACGTCGGGCTCGGCCGGGTCGCGCTGCGCGGCCAGCTC
>NZ_QOBB01000561.1:0-590 GCF_024704855.1 Burkholderia sp. HAN2018
GGGCCGCCGGCGGCGAGCGACGCGCCGATGCCGGCCGCGCGCCACCGCCCCGTGCCCGCGCCCGTACTCCGGTGGCCCCGCCCCGCTTTCCTCATGACCGAATCCGACCTGCAATCCGACGACACCTCCATCCACGAAGACGGCCTCTGGCGCGACAACGGCTGGACGGCCCGCATCATCAAGAACGAAGACGACGACGGCTGGGCCGTCGAAATGATCAAGGACGGCGAGTCCGAGCCCGCGCTCGTCGGGCCGTGGACCATGGGCCGCGACAAGAAGAACCCCAAGCCGATGGACGCGAACGCGTTCCGCACGCTCGTGAAGACCGCGAGCGAGGTGCTGATGCGCCACGAGCAGCAGCGGCGCGCGATGCTGCACAAGGAAGTGACGGTTCAGGGCGAGGACGGCCAGGATGTGTCGGTGACGCTCGACATCGTGCCGGACGAATTCGAGCCGTACGCGCAGCTCAAGGCATTCGATCCGTATGGCGAGCTACTGGCCGAGGCCAAGGTGTCGGCCGGTTTCAAGCTCAACAAGGCCGGTGCCGAGCGCTGGGTCGCCTCGGGCTTCGAGCGGCCGGCCTCCTGATC
>NZ_QOBB01000562.1:0-579 GCF_024704855.1 Burkholderia sp. HAN2018
CGCGGACGCGCGGCAGTCGCCGAAGGCGGGAACGTCCGCGCGCACGGCCCGGCCGCTGCGCTTCGTGATCCAGGAGCACCACGCGCGGCGGCTGCACTACGACTTCCGTCTCGAACTCGACGGCACGCTGAAATCGTGGGCCGTGCCGAAAGGGCCGAGCGTCGATCCGGCGGTGAAACGGCTGGCCGTGCATGTCGAGGACCATCCGCTCGAATACGCGTCGTTCGAAGGCGAGATTCCGGCCGGACATTACGGCGCGGGCTCGGTCGTCGTGTGGGACGAAGGAACGTGGACGCCCGACGGCGGCGTCGCGCAGGCACGCGCGGGCTACCGTGCCGGCAAGCTGACGTTCCGGCTCGACGGCGCGAAGCTGCACGGCGGCTGGGCGCTGGTGCGCAGCGGGCGGCAGCAGGGGCGCCAGGAGCAATGGCTGCTGATCAAGGAACGCGACAACGACGCGCGCGATGCGGCGGCGTTCGATGTCGTCGCGCAGCGGCCGGGCAGCGTGCATGACGGGCACACGCAGGCCGCGCGCGGGAAGGGGAACGGGGCCGTGCCGCCCCCTGCGCGTGCCGCGCG
>NZ_QOBB01000563.1:0-544 GCF_024704855.1 Burkholderia sp. HAN2018
GTCGCGCTCGTGGCGCTCTGGTGCGTGCCGCGCGCGCCCGGCTGGGCGCTGGCGGCCGGGTGGGTCGCGCTGGCGCTCGCGTGTGTCGCGTGGATCTACCGGCGCGGCGCACCCGGCGCGTTCCAGAAGGATGCGCACGGGCGTTTCCCGGTCGTCATCCGCTGGCTGCTCGCGCCGACGATCGCCGGCGCATTCGTCAATTCGCGGCTGTGGACGTTCCGGCAGCCGGCGCCGGTGCGGATCGACGAACGCGTGTCGCTCGGCCGCACGCCGACCACATCCGACGTGCGCCGCCACGGTTTCACGGCGCTGGTCGACCTGACAGCCGAAATGCCGCGCTGGGCGGCGGCCGACGCATCGCTCGCCTATGCGAGCGTGCCGCAGCTCGACCTCGTCGCGCCGACGGCCGCGCAACTTGCGCAGGCCGTCGCGGCGCTCGAACGCCTGCACGGGGAAGGGCGCGACGTGCTGGTCTGCTGCGCGCTCGGCTACGGGCGCAGCGTGCTGTGCGCGGCCGCGTGGCTGGCGGCGCGACGCGGGTTCG
>NZ_QOBB01000564.1:0-524 GCF_024704855.1 Burkholderia sp. HAN2018
GAGGACCTGCAGCGCGTGCGCGACGCCGCGCACGCCGAAGGCCATGCGGCCGGCCATGTCGAAGGCCAGGCGCTCGGCTACCAGGCCGGTTTCGAGCAGGGCCGCGCACAGGGGTTCGAAGCCGGCCAGGCCGACGCGCGCGAACAGGCCGCGCAGCTCGCGGCGCTCGCCGCGTCGTTCCGCGAGGCCGTGTCGAGCGTCGAGCACGATCTGGCCGCCGACATCGCGCAGCTCGCGCTCGACATCGCGCAACAGGTCGTGCGCCAGCACGTGAAGCACGACCCCGCCGCGCTCGTCGCGGCCGTGCGCGACGTGCTCGCGGCCGAACCCGCGCTGTCCGGCGCGCCGCATCTCGCGGTGAATCCGGCCGACCTGCCCGTCGTCGAAGCCTATCTGCAGGACGATCTCGATACGCTCGGCTGGAACGTGCGCACCGACGCGTCGATCGAGCGCGGCGGCTGCCGCGCGCACGCCGCGACCGGCGAGGTCGACGCGACGCTGCCCACGCGCTGGCAGCGCGTCGC
>NZ_QOBB01000565.1:0-526 GCF_024704855.1 Burkholderia sp. HAN2018
CGAGCTGCAGCGACTGGTCCGCGCGCTGCGCGCGCAGCGCGGCGACCTCGCGGCTCGCGACCAGCAGTTGCTGGCGCACGACGAGCGCGTCGAGGTAGCTGCCGACGCCGGCCCGGTAGCGCGCGTCCGCGAGCCGCCACGCATCGGTGGCGGAGTCGAACGCACGCTGCTGCGCATCGGTCTGCACGGCGAGCGAATCCAGCCGGTGCAGATCGTCGGCCACCTCGCCGATCGCACCGATCAGCGTCTTGTTGTAACCGGCGACCGCGAGGTCGTATTGCGCGTCACGCCGGCGCAGCACGCCGCGCCGCTCGCCGCCGTCGAAGATCGGCAGGCTCACGGCCGGGCTGACGTTGTAGGTGCGCGATGCGGCCTGGAACAGCGATGCGCCCCCGCGCGTCGCGAGCCCGATCAGCGCGGTGAGGCTGACGTTGGGCAGGAAATCCGCACGGGCGGCCGCGACGTTGCGGCTGGCCGCCTCGACCCGCCAGCGCGCGGCGACGAGGTCGGCGCGCCGGCCGAGCAG
>NZ_QOBB01000567.1:0-490 GCF_024704855.1 Burkholderia sp. HAN2018
AGGCCGCACAGCGCACTGAACTACCTTGCGCCGTCAGAGTTTGCGGCGAAACATCGGGCAACCGCGGATACTCCTGCCGCTTTCCAGGAGCTGGTTTAAAGGAACTTTGCTAGAAGCCCATTGGCTCTATTGAAGGGGGCAGGTCATCATCTGCGAGGGAGGCTTGTATCGCCCGTCCGATATGCGTTGTCGACGATGGAGGGCAGATCGTGCACGACGTCGCTAATCGGTACACGGAGAGGAGGGAGTTGCGGTTTTGATCGGAGATACGACCAATAGATCAGGGGATCGCGAATGATATCGGTCATTTCGGAAAACCAGGCGTTGCGATTGGGTGCACCTGGGAGTCGCGGAGAATCGGCACCCCCGGCCCCAGCTCGAGCAGCGGCCTGGCCACCGATCCCGATCACTCGCGCATTTCCGTCGCTGAAATGCAAAAACCCCCGCCTTTCGGGCGGGGGTTTCTGGCTTAGGGAGCCTGACGATTACC
>NZ_QOBB01000568.1:0-483 GCF_024704855.1 Burkholderia sp. HAN2018
GAGCGCACTGCCGATCGCGACCAATCGCTACTTCGACAGCCACTTCGGCCTGCCCGGCGTGAAGCTGCTGCCGAACGAGTTCTACACGACGTCCGAGGACATGGTGCTGATGACCGTGCTCGGCTCGTGCGTCGCCGCGTGCATTCACGATCCGTACGCGGGCATCGGCGGGATGAACCACTTCATGCTGCCCGACGACGGCGCCGATGCGGGCGCGGCCGCGTCCGACTCGATGCGCTACGGCGCGTATGCGATGGAAGTGCTGATCAACGAGCTGATCAAGGCCGGCGGGCGCCGCGAGCGCTTCGAGGCGAAGGTGTTCGGCGGCGCGGCCGTGCTGGCCGGCATGACGACGATCAACATCGGCGATCGCAACGCCGATTTCGTGCGCCGCTACCTGGCGCTCGAACGCATCCGCATCACCGCGGAGGACTTGCAGGACGTCCATCCGCGCAAGGTCGCATTCATGCCGCGCACGGGCCG
>NZ_QOBB01000569.1:0-846 GCF_024704855.1 Burkholderia sp. HAN2018
CGTCACACCATGGGAGTGGGTTTTACCAGAAGTGGCTAGTCTAACCGCAAGGAGGACGGTCACCACGGTAGGATTCATGACTGGGGTGAAGTCGTAACAAGGTAGCCGTATCGGAAGGTGCGGCTGGATCACCTCCTTTCCAGAGCTTCTCGCAAAATTGAGCGCTCACGCTTATCGGCTGTTGATTAAGACAGGCTAGCTGTCTGCGGTTAAACCGGTTATAATGCCGGCCGCTTTCAATAATCTTCAATGACAAACATTCGAATGAAGTTTGATTCGAGTTTTTCTCATTGGCGATTGAGCCAGTCAGAGCGGTACGAAAGTATCGGCTGTCGTTCTTTAACAATCTGGAAGAAGTAAGTAATTTGGATAGCGGAAGCGTCTTGAGATGGACGTGAAAACTATCCGGGTTGTGATTGTATCGATGTATCTCAAGATGATTCGAACTCTAAGTTTGACTCAATTGGAATACGGCACAACGCGAGAACTCAACCTGTAGCGACTGTCGATGAGACAGACTCGTTATAGGGTCAAGCGAACAAGTGCATGTGGTGGATGCCTTGGCGATCACAGGCGATGAAGGACGCGGTAGCCTGCGAAAAGCTACGGGGAGCTGGCAAACAAGCTTTGATCCGTAGATGTCCGAATGGGGAAACCCACTCCTTTTGGAGTATCCATGGCTGAATACATAGGCCATGCGAAGCGAACGCGGTGAACTGAAACATCTAAGTAACCGCAGGAAAAGAAATCAACCGAGATTCCCAAAGTAGTGGCGAGCGAAATGGGATGAGCCTTGCACTCTTTATTTGTATTGTTAGCCGAACGCTCTGGAAAGTGCGGCCATAG
>NZ_QOBB01000570.1:0-586 GCF_024704855.1 Burkholderia sp. HAN2018
ACTTGTTCGCTTGACCCTATAACGAGTCTGTCTCATCGACAGTCGCTACAGGTTGAGTTCTCGCGTTGTGCCGTATTCCAATTGAGTCAAACTTAGAGTTCGAATCATCTTGAGATACATCGATACAATCACAACCCGGATAGTTTCCACGTCCATCTCAAGACGCTTCCGCTATCCAAATTACTTACTTCTTCCAGATTGTTAAAGAACGACAGCCGATACTTTCGTACCGCTCTGACTGGCTCAATCGCCAATGCAAAATTCTCGGTTCAGCGTGTGAACCAAGCACTTAGCGTTGGTGATTGGTGGAGGCAGACGGGATCGAACCGACGACCCCCTGCTTGCAAAGCAGGTGCTCTCCCAGCTGAGCTATGCCCCCATGTACAGATTTGCCTCAGGTGTTAGCCGGTCGGCTTGGGGTACTCGTAAGCGCTAAAGCGCTAACGATCACCGACACGTCAGACAATGGTGGGTCTGGTTGGATTCGAACCAACGACCCCCGCCTTATCAAGACGGTGCTCTAACCGACTGAGCTACAGACCCCTGAGTCTGTCTTTAATTTACAGCCGATAAGCGTGAGCGCTCA
>NZ_QOBB01000571.1:0-827 GCF_024704855.1 Burkholderia sp. HAN2018
AGGAACAGCCGAACGCGCCCCAGAAGCCCTTCGTGTCCGACGTCGGCAATGCGCTGCCCCACGCGCTCGCGTGCGCATGCTGGTGCACGTTGCACGCATTCGCGCAGCCGCACATCGCGGCGGCCGCCGCCGCGCGTTGCAACGGTGCGCCGCTGCGCTGCGTCGCGCCCCAGCCGCCGTAACCGCCGTACTCGCGCACCGGCGACCAGTCCGGCATCGCGGGCGGAATCGGCGCGTCATGCGACGCGAACGGGCCCGCGCCCCACACGATCCGGCCGCCGACCACCGTCAGCAACGCGGTCGTGCCCGCGATGTCGTCCTCCGCGCACGCGAAGAAGTCGCGATCCGGCACGACCACGTCGGCCAGCTGCCCGACCGCGATCCGCCCTTTCTTGCCGACTTCGTTCGAGAACCACGTCACGTATTCGGTCCACATGCGCAGCGCGGTCTCGCGATCGAGCAGGTTGCGCTGCGGATACATGCGCAAGCCACCGATCGTCTTGCCCGTCACGAGCCAGGACAGCGACACCCACGGGTTGTACGACGCCACGCGCGTCGCGTCGGTGCCGGCCGACACCTTGAGGCCCTTCGACAGCATCTTCGCGACCGGCGGCGTCGCTTCGGCCGCCTGCGCGCCGTAACGCTCGACGAAGTATTCGCCCTGGTACGCCATCCGGTGCTGCACCGCGATGCCGCCGCCCAGCGCCGCGATACGATCCATCGACTTTTCGGTGATGGTTTCCGCGTGATCGAAGAACCAGTTCAGCCCTTCGAGCGGGATGTCCTTGTTCACCTTCTCGAACACGTCGAGCGCGCGGCTGATCGTT
>NZ_QOBB01000572.1:0-380 GCF_024704855.1 Burkholderia sp. HAN2018
GCGCCCCACACGATCCGGCCGCCGACCACCGTCAGCAACGCGGTCGTGCCCGCGATGTCGTCCTCCGCGCACGCGAAGAAGTCGCGATCCGGCACGACCACGTCGGCCAGCTGCCCGACCGCGATCCGCCCTTTCTTGCCGACCTCGTTCGAGAACCACGTCACGTATTCGGTCCACATGCGCAGCGCGGTCTCGCGATCGAGCAGGTTGCGCTGCGGATACATGCGCAGCCCGCCGATCGTCTTGCCCGTCACGAGCCAGGACAGCGACACCCACGGGTTGTACGACGCCACGCGCGTCGCGTCGGTGCCGGCCGACACCTTGAGGCCCTTCGACAGCATCTTCGCGACCGGCGGCGTCGCTTCGGCCGCCTGCGCGCC
>NZ_QOBB01000573.1:0-381 GCF_024704855.1 Burkholderia sp. HAN2018
CCGAACGCCGAGAAGGAAGACTTCGTGAACTGGACGAAGAGCACGAAGTATCACGACGGCACCGACTACTTCCGCAACAACGGCGCGGGCGAAATGCTGGTGTTCTCGGCGGCCGACTTCGAGGACTTCCGCGTCGCGCGTCCGGACCTGCCGGCGCAGATGGAAGACGATCTCGAGGGCGTCGTGCGCGTGCTCGCGCAGAACCGCTGGCCGTGGCGCATGCATGCGACGTATGACGAAACGATCAGCCGCGCGCTCGACGTGTTCGAGAAGGTGAACAAGGACATCCCGCTCGAAGGGCTGAACTGGTTCTTCGATCACGCGGAAACCATCACCGAAAAGTCGATGGATCGTATCGCGGCGCTGGGCGGCGGCATCGCG
>NZ_QOBB01000574.1:0-368 GCF_024704855.1 Burkholderia sp. HAN2018
CCCAGCGCCGCGATACGATCCATCGACTTTTCGGTGATGGTTTCCGCGTGATCGAAGAACCAGTTCAGCCCTTCGAGCGGGATGTCCTTGTTCACCTTCTCGAACACGTCGAGCGCGCGGCTGATCGTTTCGTCGTACGTCGCATGCATGCGCCACGGCCAGCGGTTCTGCGCGAGCACGCGCACGACGCCCTCGAGATCGTCTTCCATCTGCGCCGGCAAGTCCGGACGCGCGACGCGGAAGTCCTCGAAGTCGGCCGCCGAGAACACCAGCATTTCGCCCGCGCCGTTGTTGCGGAAGTAGTCGGTGCCGTCGTGATACTTCGTGCTCTTCGTCCAGTTCACGAAGTCTTCCTTCTCGGCGTTCGG
>NZ_QOBB01000575.1:0-686 GCF_024704855.1 Burkholderia sp. HAN2018
ATGGGGGCATAGCTCAGCTGGGAGAGCACCTGCTTTGCAAGCAGGGGGTCGTCGGTTCGATCCCGTCTGCCTCCACCAATCACCAACGCTAAGTGCTTGGTTCATACGATGAACCGAGAATTTTGCATTGGCGATTGAGCCAGTCAGAGTGATACGTAGTCAGTATCGGCTGTCGTTCTTTAACAATCTGGAAGAAGTAAGTAATTTGGATAGCGGAAGCGTCTTGAGATGGACGTGAAAACTATCCGGGTTGTGATTGTATCGATGTATCTCAAGATGATTCGAACTCTAAGTTTGACTCAATTGGAATACGGCACAACGCGAGAACTCAACCTGTAGCGACTGTCGATGAGACAGACTCGTTATAGGGTCAAGCGAACAAGTGCATGTGGTGGATGCCTTGGCGATCACAGGCGATGAAGGACGCGGTAGCCTGCGAAAAGCTACGGGGAGCTGGCAAACGAGCTTTGATCCGTAGATGTCCGAATGGGGAAACCCACTCCTTTTGGAGTATCCATGGCTGAATACATAGGCCATGTGAAGCGAACGCGGTGAACTGAAACATCTAAGTAACCGCAGGAAAAGAAATCAACCGAGATTCCCAAAGTAGTGGCGAGCGAAATGGGATGAGCCTTGCACTCTTTATTTGTATTGTTAGCCGAACGCTCTGGAAAGTGCGGCCATAG
>NZ_QOBB01000576.1:0-464 GCF_024704855.1 Burkholderia sp. HAN2018
CCGTCACACCATGGGAGTGGGTTTTACCAGAAGTGGCTAGTCTAACCGCAAGGAGGACGGTCACCACGGTAGGATTCATGACTGGGGTGAAGTCGTAACAAGGTAGCCGTATCGGAAGGTGCGGCTGGATCACCTCCTTTCCAGAGCTATCTCGCAAAGTTGAGCGCTCACGCTTATCGGCTGTAAATTAAAGACAGACTCAGGGGTCTGTAGCTCAGTCGGTTAGAGCACCGTCTTGATAAGGCGGGGGTCGTTGGTTCGAATCCAACCAGACCCACCATTGTCTGGCGGTAACACCTGAGGGCATCTGTACTCAATGGGGGCATAGCTCAGCTGGGAGAGCACCTGCTTTGCAAGCAGGGGGTCGTCGGTTCGATCCCGTCTGCCTCCACCAATCACCAACGCTAAGTGCTTGGTTCATACGATGAACCGAGAATTTTGCATTGGCGATTGAGCCAGTCAGA
>NZ_QOBB01000577.1:0-296 GCF_024704855.1 Burkholderia sp. HAN2018
TTTGCGGGCTGCATACCGGCGTGGTCAATGGCTTCAGGCCGATGGCCACTGCGAACCGACGCGTGTCGTCGGCCGTGTAGCCCGAACCGTTGTCGCTCAGCCACTCGATTTCGGACGGCGTATGCAGCTCGTTGCCAAACCGATTTTTCACTGCAGCCAGCATCACGTCGCGCACGATGTCGCCGCTGTGGCCTGCCGTCGTAGCCGTCCAGCTCATTGCCTCACGGTCACAGCAATCCAGCGCGAACGTTACGCGCAGCGGCTCGCCGTTGTCGCAGCGGAACTCGAAGCCGTCC
>NZ_QOBB01000578.1:0-297 GCF_024704855.1 Burkholderia sp. HAN2018
GAAGTTGACCGCCTGGGGAGTACGGTCGCAAGATTAAAACTCAAAGGAATTGACGGGGACCCGCACAAGCGGTGGATGATGTGGATTAATTCGATGCAACGCGAAAAACCTTACCTACCCTTGACATGGTCGGAATCCTGCTGAGAGGCGGGAGTGCTCGAAAGAGAACCGGCGCACAGGTGCTGCATGGCTGTCGTCAGCTCGTGTCGTGAGATGTTGGGTTAAGTCCCGCAACGAGCGCAACCCTTGTCCTTAGTTGCTACGCAAGAGCACTCTAAGGAGACTGCCGGTGACAAA
>NZ_QOBB01000579.1:0-298 GCF_024704855.1 Burkholderia sp. HAN2018
GAAGTTGACCGCCTGGGGAGTACGGTCGCAAGATTAAAACTCAAAGGAATTGACGGGGACCCGCACAAGCGGTGGATGATGTGGATTAATTCGATGCAACGCGAAAAACCTTACCTACCCTTGACATGGTCGGAATCCTGCTGAGAGGTGGGAGTGCTCGAAAGAGAACCGGCGCACAGGTGCTGCATGGCTGTCGTCAGCTCGTGTCGTGAGATGTTGGGTTAAGTCCCGCAACGAGCGCAACCCTTGTCCTTAGTTGCTACGCAAGAGCACTCTAAGGAGACTGCCGGTGACAAAC
>NZ_QOBB01000580.1:0-296 GCF_024704855.1 Burkholderia sp. HAN2018
CGACATGGTGGACGACGCTGAACTGCTCGAGCTGGTCGAGATGGAAGTTCGCGAACTCCTGTCGAAGTACGACTTCCCGGGCGACGACACGCCGATCGTGAAGGGTTCGGCAAAGCTGGCGCTGGAAGGCGACACGGGCGAGCTGGGTGAAGTGGCGATCATGAGCCTGGCAGACGCGCTGGACACGTACATCCCGACGCCGGAGCGTGCAGTTGACGGCGCGTTCCTGATGCCGGTGGAAGACGTGTTCTCGATCTCGGGCCGTGGTACGGTGGTGACGGGTCGTGTCGAGCGCG
>NZ_QOBB01000581.1:0-297 GCF_024704855.1 Burkholderia sp. HAN2018
GAGGCAGAAATGCGTAGCTGATGGGAAGCAGGTCAATATTCCTGCACCATTGTTAGATGCGATGGGGGGACGGATCGCGGAAGGTTGTCCGGGTGTTGGAAGTCCCGGTCGCTGCATTGGAGAAGGCACTTAGGCAAATCCGGGTGCGTAATTCAAGGGTGTGGCGCGAGCTTCTTCGGAAGCGAAGCAATTGGAAGTGGTTCCAAGAAAAGCCTCTAAGCTTCAGTCTAACGATGACCGTACCGCAAACCGACACAGGTGGGCGAGATGAGTATTCTAAGGCGCTTGAGAGAACTC
>NZ_QOBB01000582.1:0-299 GCF_024704855.1 Burkholderia sp. HAN2018
ACTTTGCGGGCTGCATACCGGCGTGGTCAATGGCTTCAGGCCGATGGCCACTGCGAACCGACGCGTGTCGTCGGCCGTGTAGCCCGAACCGTTGTCGCTCAGCCACTCGATTTCGGACGGCGTATGCAGCTCGTTGCCAAACCGATTTTCCACTGCAGCCAGCATCACGTCGCGCACGATGTCGCCGCTGTGGCCTGCCGTCGTAGCCGTCCAGCTCATTGCCTCACGGTCACAGCAATCCAGCGCGAACGTTACGCGCAGCGGCTCGCCGTTGTCGCAGCGGAACTCGAAGCCGTCCG
>NZ_QOBB01000583.1:0-291 GCF_024704855.1 Burkholderia sp. HAN2018
GTTCTCTCAAGCGCCTTAGAATACTCATCTCGCCCACCTGTGTCGGTTTGCGGTACGGTCATCGTTAGACTGAAGCTTAGAGGCTTTTCTTGGAACCACTTCCAATTGCTTCGCTTCCGAAGAAGCTCGCGCCACACCCTTGAATTGCGCACCCGGATTTGCCTAAGTGCCTTCTCCAATGCAGCGACCGGGACTTCCAACACCCGGACAACCTTCCGCGATCCGTCCCCCCATCGCATCTAACAATGGTGCAGGAATATTGACCTGCTTCCCATCAGCTACGCATTTCTG
>NZ_QOBB01000584.1:0-290 GCF_024704855.1 Burkholderia sp. HAN2018
ACATGGTGGACGACGCTGAACTGCTCGAGCTGGTCGAGATGGAAGTTCGCGAACTCCTGTCGAAGTACGACTTCCCGGGCGACGACACGCCGATCGTGAAGGGTTCGGCAAAGCTGGCGCTGGAAGGCGACACGGGCGAGCTGGGCGAAGTGGCGATCATGAGCCTGGCAGACGCGCTGGACACGTACATCCCGACGCCGGAGCGTGCAGTTGACGGCGCGTTCCTGATGCCGGTGGAAGACGTGTTCTCGATCTCGGGCCGTGGTACGGTGGTGACGGGTCGTGTCGAG
>NZ_QOBB01000585.1:0-473 GCF_024704855.1 Burkholderia sp. HAN2018
TAGTCTAACCGCAAGGAGGACGGTCACCACGGTAGGATTCATGACTGGGGTGAAGTCGTAACAAGGTAGCCGTATCGGAAGGTGCGGCTGGATCACCTCCTTTCCAGAGCTTCTCGCAAAATTGAGCGCTCACGCTTATCGGCTGTAAATTAAAGACAGACTCAGGGGTCTGTAGCTCAGTCGGTTAGAGCACCGTCTTGATAAGGCGGGGGTCGTTGGTTCGAATCCAACCAGACCCACCATTGTCTGACGTGTCGGTGATCGTTAGCGCTTTAGCGCTTACGAGTACCCCAAGCCGACCGGCTAACACCTGAGGCAAATCTGTACATGGGGGCATAGCTCAGCTGGGAGAGCACCTGCTTTGCAAGCAGGGGGTCGTCGGTTCGATCCCGTCTGCCTCCACCAATCACCAACGCTAAGTGCTTGGTTCATACGATGAACCGAGAATTTTGCATTGGCGATTGAGCCAGTCA
>NZ_QOBB01000586.1:0-341 GCF_024704855.1 Burkholderia sp. HAN2018
TCGGCCAACAGCTCGATCACTTCGCTCTCGACCTCGACCTCGACCGGTCTGTCGTCCGCGAATAGCTCGATCGATTCGCTGTCGACCTCGACCTCGACGGGCCTCTCTTCGGCTAACAGCTCGATCACTTCGCTCTCGACTTCGACCTCGACCGGCCTCTCGTCGGCCAACAGCTCGATCACTTCGCTGTCGACCTCGACGTCGACCGGCCTGTCGTCGGCCAATAGCTCGATCACGTCACTGTCGACCTCGACCTCGACGGGCCTCTCGTCGGCGAATAGCTCGATCACTTCGCTCTCGACGTCGACCTCGACCGGCCTCTCGTCGGCGAATAGCTCGAT